>JBDNIM010000229.1:0-6335 GCA_041688295.1 Bacteroidia bacterium | reverse complement strand
GCAGCGAACCCAAAAGGGCGAGGAAATGGCGCCCAAAGAAACAGTGCTTAGGGAATAGAAATTAGGAATTAGCTGGGAGCTGGAAGTCAAAAGGCATGAGTCAGCTGCAGAAAACTGTTTTCAGGCAATTCAACAATTCAACAATTCAACTATTCTCCATTTACAATTCAACAATTCAAAAAGTCCAACAATGTAAAATATATTTTTCTAAAAACAATTTACCACTTAATTTGTCATTCTTATTATGTCAAATAATTCTTCTATGGACACAGTTGTAAAATCGCCTATTGGCAACACTTTGCATTGCAAAAATTGGGTAACCGAGGGCGCGTATCGCATGTTGATGAACAACCTAGACCCCGATGTGGCTGAAAAGCCAGAAAAACTTGTGGTTTATGGTGGCACGGGCAAGGCGGCTAGAAATTGGGAAAGCTATCATTTGATTGTTAAAGCGTTGGAGGATTTGAATGAGGACGAGACTTTGCTGATTCAATCGGGTAAGCCGGTTGGCATTTTACCTACTCATAAGGATGCCCCACGGGTTATTATTTCTAATTCGCAAATTGTGCCGCATTGGGCCAATTGGGAAAATTTTAGAGCTTTGGAAGCCAAAGGGCTCACCATGTATGGACAAATGACGGCAGGTAGTTGGATTTATATTGGTTCGCAAGGCATTGTTCAAGGCACTTATGAAACCTATGCCGAGTGTGCGCGCCAACATTTTGGAGGTACACTTAAAGGCACACTGAATGTTACGGCTGGTTTGGGTGGCATGGGCGGGGCGCAACCGCTGGCTATCACTATGAACGAAGGCGTTTGTTTGGCGGCCGAAATGGAGGAATGGCGCATGAAAAAAAGATTGGAAACCCGCTATCTCGATTTTATGACCAAAGACATTGACCAAGGAATTGACATGGCGCTAAAAGCTAAAGAAAATGGCGATGCGGTTTCTATTGGGGTATGCTGTAATGCTGTAGATTTGCTAAAAAGATTAAAGGAAAGGGGCGTTTTGCCAGATACTTTAACTGACCAAACAAGTGCGCACGATCCATTGGTGGGTTATTTTCCTAAAGGATATGATGTGGAAAGTGCCGATAAATTAAGAAAAGTGAACCCCGAAAGGTATGTTAAAGAAAGCTATGAAACCATGGTTGAGCATGTTGAATTGATGATAGAGTTTCAGAAAAAAGGCAGCAAGGTGTTTGATTATGGCAACAATTTGAGGGGCCGAGCGTTGGAAAAAGGATTGACCAATGCGTTTGATTTTCCGGGGTTTGTGCCTGCTTATATTCGTCCTCAATTTTGCTTGGGCAGGGGGCCTTTTAGATGGGTGGCTTTGAGCGGTGACCCTGATGATATTTATGCCACAGACAAAAAAATATTGGCGCTTTTTCCTGAAGATGAGGGTCTAAAAAGATGGATAAACATGGCGCAGGAGCGCATTGAGTTTCAGGGTTTGCCTGCCAGAATATGTTGGCTTGGGCAGGGCGAAAGAGAAAAAGCAGGCTTGGCTTTTAATGAAATGGTGAAAAACGGAGAAGTTAGCGCACCCATTGTGATAGGCAGAGACCACCTAGACACAGGTTCTGTGGCCTCGCCCAATAGAGAAACCGAAGCCATGTTGGATGGCAGCGATGCCATTGCCGATTGGCCAGTTTTGAACGCACTAATAAACACTGCCGGAGGGGCAAGTTGGGTGAGTTTGCACCATGGAGGCGGTGTTGGCATTGGATATAGCATTCATGCGGGCATGGTTATTGTGGCCGATGGGACAGAGGATGCGGCAGTTCGATTGAAAAGGGTGTTGCACAACGACCCAGCAATGGGGGTTATTAGACATGCCGATGCTGGATACGACATTGCAAAAGACACAGCCCGCTTGCATAGGTTGGATTTAAAGGAAAGATTAAATAAATAATTTGAGTATCGAAAAAAAGCCAGAAATATCGTTAAAACAATACAATACATTTGGATTGGATGTAAAAACCAAAGCCCTTGTAGAAATAAATTCTTTATTCGAGCTAAAGGAAACCCTTTTGCACAGAACGGAAGAGAACTTTATGATTTTGGGCGGAGGCAGCAATGTTTTGTTTACAAAAGATTATGCTGGTTTAATTATAAAAAATAATATTAAAGGCATAGAAATCGTTAATGAAACGGACAGCACCGTTGAGCTAAAGGCATATAGTGGCGAAGGTTGGAACGATTTGGTGCATTATTGCGTTAACAATAATTGGGGCGGCATAGAGAATTTGTCTTTAATTCCGGGCACTGTTGGGGCTGCGCCAATGCAAAATATTGGGGCTTATGGGGTAGAGCTAGAGCAAGTTTTTGTTGGCCTTGAAGCTCTTAATTTGGAAACCTTAAAGTTAGAATATTTCGATAAATCTGTTTGCGAGTTTGCATACAGAGAAAGCATTTTTAAAAGAAAGCTAAAAGGATTGTATTTTATATTTTCGGTAAATATTGTGTTGCAAAAGAAACCTAAAATATCTGCCGAATATGGCGACATTGAAAAAATATTAGAGAAAAAAAACATAAAGAAAGAAAACGCAAGTATTAAAGATATTAGTGATGCGGTTATTGAAATAAGACAAAGCAAACTTCCCAATCCGGCTGTGTTGGGCAATAGCGGTAGTTTTTTCAAAAACCCTACAATTTCTTTCGAACAGTTTGAAACATTGAAACAAAAGTTTCCGGACATAAAATGCTATGAGCAAGCCAATGGTGTTAAAGTGCCTGCGGCTTGGTTGATAGAGAAAAGCGGATGGAAAGGCAAACGCATTGGCAACACAGGCAGCCACGCCACCCAAGCCTTGGTTTTAGTTAACTATGGTGAAGCAAAAGGCAGCGAGGTTTTTGCACTTGCCAACGAAATAATAAACGATATTTTTCAAAAATTTGGCATCAAGCTAGAGGCCGAGGTGAATGTCATTTAGAAGAAATTAAAATTGCAAATCCCATTAAATAGTTTCATAATTCTTAAAAGTGTTTTGCCTAAAAAATAATTAGGGTTATAAACTAAAGTCAAATAAACAATGATGAAAAACAAATATTTAAAAATAATTTCCATAATATACCTTTGTAGAATGAAAATACGCTATACTTTTTCAATCGTTATTAATTTTTAAATTTTTGATGATCAAGTTGTTGGAATAAATAACTTTGTTACTAATTATGACAAATTAGTTTATTCAAATTGTAATACCAATGCTAGCCTTTCGCCTATTGATAATGGTAGCAATGCTTATTGGGATTTAAGTGGTTTTGGTGCTTTGAGCGATAGCACAACGCATGAGTATTTGCCAATTTCAACCGCAAAAAAAATATTATACCCTGATGCTAATGTAATGATTAAAATATTTAGCAATAACTGCACTTATTACGATATTTATAGAAAAAATGATGTTAAAAAAACTCTCGAATTAATAGCGGAAGAATATCCAGCACCAAAATCTTCTAAAATTTTCAACACCTATTGCACTAAAGAAAAATTTAATTTAACTTTAGGTTATTCAAATGTAAAAAATGTTTATCATAAAAAATACAGTTCTTTTGGAAATTCATCAGGAATTTACAAATACAAACATACTGTGCCAGGTTTTGGAAGAATTAAACTTTCTAGCAATAAAATTTATGTTTCGTTTATTTAAACCTAAATAAGTTTGTAAATAATTATTCTGCTCAAGACCCAGTAAAACTTACATTTAAAAATGGCATTCATCTTAGTTTAAAGGTCCCATAGCAATTGGATTTATATATCATAATTATATAGGTGGTAGTTATGTGTAATTGCCTTCAATTCTTATCTTTCAAAAGGATCCAATTGCGGTGCCTCACTCAAGTATTTTAGCTAATATTAATTAACAGAAATTCAATGTTTTCCTAAATCAATTTATTGATGAAATACAACTAAACACATCTATTAATGAGATTAAAGAAATTCAGATTTATTATTCTAATGGAAGTAAAATCAGAAATGTATGCGCCCCTAGACTGTAGGCTTGGTTGCTTGCGCCTCAGCGATTTGTACTTTTGGCGCAGGCAACGGAACCCGGAAGGCGAGGAAATGGCGCCCAAAGAAAGAGGATTAGGGAAAATTGAAAAATTGACATTTCACAATTCACAATTCACAATTCATAAATTGTTAATATTTTGGCTTTCATTTTGTCTTTAATTAACCTTAAATTTGCTGCAAAATGGAATTAGCTACTTTAGAACAGGCGCAACAACTTGGCTTAAGGCCAGAAGAATTTGATAAAATCATTGAGATTTTGGGCAGAACCCCCAATTTTACAGAGCTAAGCATCTATTCTGTGATGTGGAGTGAGCATTGTTCATACAAAAACTCTATCACATGGTTAAAAACTTTGCCTAAAGAAGGGCCAGCAATGTTGGCAAAAGCAGGCGAAGAAAATGCAGGGTTGGTTGATATTGGCGATGGTTTGGCTGTTTGTTTTAAAATAGAATCACATAATCACCCCTCTGCCATAGAGCCTTATCAAGGGGCGGCAACGGGAGTTGGGGGCATTAATAGAGACATTTTCTCTATGGGGGCTCGTCCAATCGCACAATTAAATTCATTGCGTTTTGGCAATATTTCTACTGACAGAACCAAATGGTTGCTCAAAGGTGTGGTAAAAGGCATAGGCGATTATGGCAATGCTTTTGGTATTCCTACGGTTGGTGGCGAGGTGTATTTTGACGATTGTTACGAAACCAATATTCTTGTAAATGCAATGAGTGTGGGGATTGCTAAAGTGGGCAAAACGATTTCTGCCATTGCGGAAGGCATTGGCAATCCTGTTTATATATTTGGGGCTGCCACAGGAAAAGATGGTATTCATGGTGCTGCATTTGCAAGCAAAGATATTTCAGAAGACAGTATCAATGATTTGCCAAGTGTGCAAGTGGGCGATCCTTTTTATGAAAAACTGATTTTAGAAGCCAGTATGGAACTGATAGAAACTGGGGCTGTTGTTGGTATGCAAGACATGGGCGCAGCCGGAATAACTTGTAGCACGAGCGAAATGGCAGCAAAAAGCGGCACAGGCATGGTGGTTCATTTAGACAAAGTGCCTTTGCGTCAAGAAAACATGAAAGGTTGGGAAATTCTATTGTCAGAGAGCCAAGAGCGAATGTTGGTGATTTTAGAAAAAGGCAAAGAACATTTGGCAGAGGCGATTTTCCAAAAATGGGAATTGGCTTATGCGCAAATTGGCGAGGTGAATGGTTCGGACAGGGTGCAATATTATTACCATGGAAAATTGGAAGCTGACATTCCTGCAGAAAGTTTGGTTTTGGGCGGTGGTGCTCCAATTTATAAAAGAGAATGGACCGAGCCGAAATATTTTGAAAAAATAAAAGCCTATAATTTTGATAGCGTTTTGCAACCCACTGATTTAAAAAAAGTGGCCGAATTTTTAATTCAATTGCCAAATATCGCATCTAAAAAATGGGTATTCAATCAATATGACAGCATGGTTGGCACTGTGAACCAAAGCACGAATTTGCCAAGCGATGCAGCCATTGTAAAAGTTAAAGGTTCAAACAAATCTTTAGCACTCACCGTGGATTGCAACAGTCGATATGTTTATTCTAATCCAGAAGTTGGATGTGCAATAGCTGTGGCTGAAGCTGCCAGAAACATTGTTTGTTCGGGCGCAAGACCAAGTGCAGTTACCAATTGCTTAAACTTTGGAAACCCTTACGATACAGAGGTTTACTTCCAATTTAAACACAGCATAGATGGCATGAGAGTGGCTTGTTTGAAATTCAACACACCTGTAACGGGTGGCAATGTTAGTTTTTATAACCAAAGTATAGAAGGTGTGGCGGTATATCCAACCCCAACAATAGGCATGGTGGGTATTTTAGAAAAACCAGAACACCAAACCACTTCTAAGTTTACAGAGAGTGGCGTTAGTATTTATTTAATCGGAAATTCACACAATGATATTTCAAGCAGTCAGTATTTAGCAAAATACCATAAAGTTGAATTTTCTCCTGCTCCATATTTCAATTTAGATGAAGAAAAAAATATGCAAGACGCTCTATATGAGGCTATCATAAGCAATACAATACTTTCTGCACACGACACATCAGAGGGCGGATTGTTTGTAGCCTTAGCAGAATCGGGCATGCAAGGCAATGTGGGTTTCAGCATCAACACAGACAAAGCCATTAGAAAAGATGCTTATTTATTTGGCGAAGCACAAGGCAGGGTAGTGGTTTCGGTTTCGACAGCCAGCCAATCTGAATTTGAAAACATTATGAAAAAAAACGATATTGCTATCACAAATATTGGAACCACAGGTGGTGTTGATTTCATCATT
>JBDNIM010000228.1:0-10407 GCA_041688295.1 Bacteroidia bacterium | reverse complement strand
GCCACCGTCAGCAACGGCGCCGCTGCGGTCAGGGATGCTTTGCCCACCCCTGTAAAAAAGAAAAGAAATCTAAAAAGGCGAAGGTTTTTAAACCAACGATCACTCCAGATTTTTAATTTATTTCAGAATGAAAACAGTTTTAATTACAGGTGCAAATGGTTTGTTAGGTCAAAAATTAATAGACCTTTATTTAACCAAAAAAGACAAAAAAGTGATAGGCACGGGAATAGGAGTGTGTCGCCATTTAAAAAAAGGAGCCTTCACATATATTCAATTGGATATTGCCGATAAACAGCAAGTGGACAATGTTTTAAACGAAACAAAACCAGAAACTGTTATTAACACCGCTGCCATGACCAATGTAGATGCCTGCGAAACAGACAAAGAAGGCTGCGACAAACTTAATGTTCAAGCTGTTGACTACTTGGTGGAAGCTTGCAATGTCATCAATGCACATTTCATTCATATTTCTACCGATTTTATTTTTGATGGCACGCATGGCCCACTTTCCGAAGAAGAAATTCCCAATCCATTGAGTTATTACGGTCTTTCAAAATTGAAAGGCGAAAAAATTGTATTAGAAAAATCCAATTCCTTTGCCATACTAAGAACGGTTTTGGTGTATGGAGTGGTGGCAGATATGAGCCGAAGCAATATTGTATTATGGGCAAAAGGTGCATTGGAAAAACAACAACCGATGAAAGTGGTGAACGATCAGTTTCGCACCCCAACCTTAGCCGAAGACCTTGCAATGGGCTGTTTTCTGGCAGAGGACAAAGCAGCCAAGGGCATTTTTAACATTTCGGGAAAAGACTTTATGGGCGTGCATGAATTGGTTTATAGAGTAGCCGATTTTTTCGGGTTCGATAAATCATGCGTAAGCACCACAAATTCTGAAACCCTGAACCAAGCGGCCAAACGCCCCCCAATCACAGGTTTTAAAATAGACAAAGCCATTCGAGAATTGGATTATGCGCCCCATTCTTTTGAAGAAGGCTTGGCTGTTGTTGCTGCACAATTGGGCGCAAATTAAATGGGATAAATTATGAGAACGATATTATTAACCATTATTACTTCATTGTTGTTTACAAAAATACAAGCACAAATAATAGAAGCCTCAAAACTTCAAATTGGCATTAATTTTTCGCCCGATGGGTGTTACCGTTTAATGGAAGAAAATGAATTTACCAGTAAAAATGGATTTAAAGATTTAATGGATAAAAACGAAACATTCAAACTTGGTTTTACAACGGGCGTGAATGTTTATTACCAATTTAATAGGATGTTTGGCTTAGAAACAGGTGTTCAATATGCAAACAGGAGTTTTCAAACTAAAAAAAGCGACTTTTTTTTATTCTCGGTTGATCCTCTTATGTCAGTTAATGTCCGAACAAAATATATTTATAAGTATCTAGACATTCCACTCAAAGTAAATTACACCTTTGGCAATGGTAAAATAAAGTATATTGCTGGGTTTGGCGTTATTAATAGTTTTATTCTTGTTGCACAAAGAAAAACCGTTGGTTATTATAATGACAAAGGATCTAGAATGGGTACGAAAGAGCAAATCAGCGAAAGCACTAATCCGTTTGTACTTTCCCCAACTGTCAGCTTTGGTGCAGATTATCGTCTAAACAATAAAATAAATTTTAGAATAGAACCTAATATTAAATTTGCAATTATGTCGGCACACAATAAGCTTAGTTTCAATCAATATTTATATAGCGCAGGACTTAATTTTAGTGTTTTATACCGTTTAAAATAAACAACGCATTTCTATTGAAAAACTTTGGATAAATTCTATCTAACTCTCAATGTTTTATGCTAATTTTGTCTTGTTTTTATAAGAAATAATTTCTAAATTGCAACTTTAATACCATCATGAAAAAGGCTTCCCTAATTATATTTTTAACCTTCTGTTTTTTGAATTTATTTTCTAAATCAAATTTAGATTCTATCTATGCAAAAGATGTTTATTTTCAAAAAATCATAAAAACGAATTCTAAAGTCCCTGTTTTTTATAATGATGAGGTAAAAATAAATATCACACACCTTTTAAAAAACACATCCAATGAAACCTCTGTTATTTTGGGGAAATTAGTGTATTACCAAAAAACACTTGGTGGATATTTCGACAAAGTGCAAATTCCACAGCAATTGTTTTTAACCGCTTATGCAAGCAGCCATGTCAATGTAAATTATGTTTCCTCAGATGGTGTTTCTGGGCTTTGGGGTTTGCAACATGCCATTGCTCAAAAATATGATTTAGTTACCAATAGTTATGTGGACGAAAGACGCGACCCAGAAAAAAGCACAATTGCAGTTGCCAAATGTTTTGTTGATGTCAATAAAATTTACAACGATTGGCTAAAAACCATTGTTGCTTGCCGCATTGGGCCCATCAATTTGAATTTAGCCATCAGAAGAGCCGGAAATTCAATGGATTATGAAATGATTCACAAAAAACTTAGTGCTGTTGATAGGCAATATGTCGAAAAATATATGGCCATTTGGTATGTTTGGAATTTTTATACAGAATATAAAATTAAACCATTTAAAAAAGAGTTTATTGATTATGATACTGTCCATGTGCAAAAAGAAGTCAGCTTTGCGGTTCTTTCCGATTTTTTAGAAATGCCTATTGTAGATTTACAAACCTTAAATCCAGAACTAAGACTTAATATTGTTCCAGTTTTTTACAATAAAATTGGATTGAAATTACCAGCAGAAAAAATTGATGTTTACAGGAATAAATACTTGGAGATTTTTCCTCCAGAATTTGTTTTAGTAGTAGATACTTTGGTTATTGATTCATTGGGCAATGATAGTTTTGTTGTAATAAAAAAGCCAATAGAGTTTAATAAACATTTAGATCAAAAAAACAAAAATACAAGCAAAGCAACAGTTATTTACACGGTTAAAAAAGGCGATGTTTTAAATTTAATAGCCGATATTTTTGATGTAAGTATTAATGATATAAAAAACAAAAACACTATCAAACGAAACACAGTGTTAGTGGGGCAGAAACTTAAAATAGAAGTGCCTTTAGAAAAAAAAGAATATTATAATAAAATTAATAAAATGACGATGGCTCAAAAAAAGAAAATGGCCAAAAAATCATGAGAAAATTTGCTATTTCAATCATTCTACTGTTTGTTTTTTCTTGCTCGCAAACCAAAGAAAAATCTTCCGAAGCCACCATGTTGGATAAGGAAAGACAATCTGTTTTTAAGAATTTATTGAGTAATAAAATTGTTGATGATAACTTTAAAACACTCAATTATTTTGATTGGGACAGTAATTTTATTGTTTCTGCAACTATTGAATTGCTAAAACCTGAAAAAATTTATTTTGCTACAAATACAGATCGCAAACCAGAATATTTCAAAGTGGCAAAATTGAATTTTGTATTGAATGAAACTGCTTGTTCTCTTATAGTTTACGCAACAGAAGAATTTAATTCGCAAGCATTATTTATTCCTTTTAAAGATAAAACAAATAATAAAGAAACTTATGGCGCAGGCAGATATATTGAAATGAAAGGCGATTTAACCCAAGCGAAATTAACCCTTGATTTTAACAGAGCTTTCAACCCTTATTGTCATTATAATGATAAATACAGTTGCCCTATTGTTCCCATAGAAAACAAGTTGAATGTTTCTGTTTTTGCAGGCGAAAAAAAATTATATTAGTTTTTGCTAATATTTAAAAAGGGATGCATTTTACTTGGTGTTTAATGCCAATAAAGTTCAGTTCATCAATTAAATCCTTGTTGATTTCTACTTTAATATCTGTGCTATACATATTAATCTTGTATTTTCTTTCGGGGTCAAAATAGGCGATTTCAAAAGGTTTTTCGCCCGGATATTTGTTCATAATATGGAATATTTCATCTACCAAATGATTGTTCAACATATCGATATTCAAAAACACCATAAATCCTTTTATATAGGATTCATTAATACTCTCAAGTTTAATAATACTTTGTACATTTATAGAATAGGTGCCATTTCGGTATTTGTCTTCCAGTTTGCCTTTTACAACAATAAATTCGCCTTCTTTCGTATAATTTTCAAACTGGGTTAAACTTTCTTTTGAAAGAAAAAAATCAAAGTTGGAATTATAATCTTGTAAATTGAATTTTGTAGTTCTTATGTTTTTTTTGTTCATAAAGGTTTCTGATTTGGCAACCATTCCGCCAATAATAAAATTGTACTTCTCTGCTTTCAACATATTTTCAATACTATGCAACTCACTAATTTCTGTGTTAGTAATGGTTTTGTATTCAACTGCATAAGTATCAATAGGGTGTTTTTTTATATAAATACCCAGCATGTCTTTTTCATACTGACATTCTTCAATAATAGTGAAGTGCTCGGATTTAAGAAATTTGGGCGGTCCAACATTCTCGCTAGCTGTTCCAGCAAACAATGAATTTTGGGTGCTATTTTTTGCATCTTGGGTATTCGTTCCATATTTTATAGCAACATCAATTCCAGACATTTCGGTTCCATATATTTGGATGTTAAAAGATTGGGCTTTATGCAAAGCTGTGTCAACGTCAAAAGCACCGCCTTTTACCAAGGCTTCTAATGTTCTTTTATTCAAGCTTTTAAGATTACATCGACTGGTGAGGTCAAAAATGTTTTTATAAATACCATTTGCATTTCTTTCTTCAATAATATTTGTGGCTGGGGCATCGCCAACAACTTTCACAGCGCACAATCCAAATCGGATTTCTCCTTTTTTATTTACAGAAAAGTCCAACAAACTTTCGTTGACATCTGGCCCCAAAACTGGCACCTTCAATCGTTTGCATTCTTCCATCATAAACCCAAGTTTTTCTATGTTGCTGCTGTTGTTGGACAATACCGCAGCCATATACTCTGCTGTGTAGTGCGCCTTTAAGTAACCGGTTTGAAAAGCAACAAAAGCATAACATGTAGAGTGAGATTTATTAAAAGCATACGAAGCAAATGCCTCCCAATCTTTCCAAACTTTTTCACATTTTGTAATATTCAAGCCTTTGGCTTTGACACCATCCATAAATTCGGATTTTAATTTATTGAGGTCATTAATATTTTTTTTACCCATGGCTTTTCTCAACCCATCGGCCTTTCCTTTTGTGAAACCTGCCAAAGATTGGCTCAAAAGCATCACTTGTTCTTGATAAACCGTTATTCCATAAGTATCTTTTAAGTAGTCTTCCATTTCTGGAAGATCATAAATAACCTCTTCTTCACCATGTTTTCTTTTTATATATTTAGGAATATATTCCATAGGTCCTGGTCTGTAGAGCGCGTTCATGGCAATTAAATCCTCAAATTTATCGGGTTTTAATTCTTTTAAATATTTTTGCATACCAGGGCTCTCAAACTGAAAAGTGCCTAGTGTATCTGCTCTTTGATAAAGTTCAAATGTTTTTTGGTCATCCAATGGCAATTCATCCAATTCTATAATCACGCCATGGTTCAATTTTATGAGTGCTACCGCCTTTTTTAGAATTGTTAATGTTTTTAATCCTAAAAAATCCATTTTTATAACGCCTGCATCTTCCACAACTTTCCCATCATATTGGGTTAAATAAAGCACCGATTCTTTTGAAATTGCAACGGGTAAAATCTCCTTTAAATCTTTTGGCGCAATGATGATACCTGCGGCATGAACGCCCGTGTTTCTAACAGAACCCTCCAACAACTCAGCCTGGTGTAAAATTTCGTGATAATGGCTTTTTGGGTCTTTGTAATATTCTCTTAACAACATCAAGTTGGGAATTTCCTCTTGCCTAATGGTTATGGTGCCTTGGCTTTCTATTTCCAAAGGTTCGCCATCTTCGTCTATTTCTTCAACAACTTCCTCTTTCCCTTCTATTTTATCATGAAAAATTTGTTTTAAATTAAGTCCTAAAGGTTTTGTTGGAAATAGTTTTGTTAAAGCATTGGATTCGTCAACTGGCAAATCCATTACTCTCGCAACATCTTTCACACTCATTTTGGCCGCCATTTTTCCATAAGTTACAATTTGACCTACTTTTTCTTTGCCATATTTTTCTACCACATAATCAATTACTTTTTGTCTGCCTTCGTCATCAAAATCAGTGTCTATATCTGGCATTGATTTTCTATCTGGATTTAAAAATCTTTCAAAAAGCAAATCATATTTTATGGGGTCAATATTAGTAATGCCTGTGCAATAGGCAACAGCACTGCCCGCAGCAGAACCCCTTCCAGGACCAACCAAAACGCCCAATTCTTTTCCTGCTTTAATAAAATCAGCTACAATTAAAAAATATCCAGCAAACTCCATTTTTCTAATGGTCTCTAGCTCAAAATCTAAACGCTCCTGAATGTTTGGTGTTATATCTGTGTATTTAATTTTGGCTCCACGAAAGGTTAAATCCTTTAAGTAATCAAATTGATCTAAAACATTTGGATCTAATGTTGTATTATCAATTACAATAGGTTTTGTATTGGTTTGAAACTCTTTTGGAATTGGAAAATTGGGTAATAAAATATCTTTTTTAAGATTAATATGGTCTATTTTCCCAAGTATTTCTAGTGTATTGTCCAATGATTGCGGAATGTCTTTAAAAAGAACACCCATTTCTGCTTTTGTTTTAAAATAAAAATTATCATTTGGAAAAGCAAAGCGCTTGCCTTTAAATCCATTTTCATCATCACTGTAATCAGCTTTTGGGGTCGATTTTTTCTCGCCTGTATTCACACACAACAAAATGTCATGCGCCTCTGAATCTTCTTTTTCCACATAATGGGAATCATTTGTAGCTATCATTTTTATTTGATACTTGTCAGCAAATTTAATAAGAACTTCGTTCACCTTTTCTTGGTCTGCAAGCTCGTGCCTTTGCAGTTCTATATAAAAGTCTTCGCCAAAAACATCCAACCACCATTTTAATTCCTCTTCGGCCTCTTTTTCTCCTTTTTTTAATATTAGTTGTGGAATAATAGCACCCAAACAACAAGAAGTAGCAATCAATCCTTCATGAAATTGAGCAATTAAAGCTTTGTCAATTCGAGGGTATTTGCTATACATACCTTCAATATATCCAAGTGAGCATAATTGAGTGATATTTTCATATCCTTTTACATTTTTAGCCAATAATAATTGATGGTATCGCACATCTTTGTCATCTTTGGTAAATGTTTTTCTTAAACGGTCGGTGGATACATAAAACTCACAACCAATTATTGGTTTTATAACATCTGGGTTTTCTTTTGTGTTATATTTATTTGCTTCTGCAACAAACTGAAAAACACCAAACATATTTCCATGGTCTGTTATGGCAATTCCTTTTTGCCCATCGGCTACGGCTTTTTTGTATAATTTAGAAATTGAGGCGGCACCATCAAGCAAAGAAAATTGTGTATGGTTGTGTAAATGAATGAAATCGGGCATTGCGGGAAGTAAAAATTATGTTGTAAAAATAGATTTTTACTTTGCCTATTAAAAGCAATGTTGAAAACTTAAACCAAAATTTATTAACTACAGATTTCTTCTATATTGGCCGCCAACTTCAAACAGTGCGTTGGTAATTTGTCCTAAAGAACAGACTTTACTCGCCTCCATCAATGCTTCAAACATATTTTTATTTTCAATAGCAATTATTTGAAGTTGCTTCAATTGTTCTTTCGCAATATCTACATTTCTAATTTGCAAATCATGCAGCATATTAATTTGATATTGTTTTTCTTCCTCAGTGGCTCTTATCACTTCTTTTGGCAAAACAGTAGGGGAGCCTTTGCTGCTTAAAAAAGTATTTACACCAATAATTGGAAATTCGCCAGTGTGTTTTAATGTTTCGTAATACAAGCTTTCTTCTTGTATTTTTGATCGTTGATACATGGTTTCCATTGCACCCAAAACACCGCCTCTTTCGGTTATTTTGTCAAACTCTTGCATAACAGCATCTTCCACCAAATCGGTCAACTCTTCTATAATAAACGAGCCTTGAATTGGGTTTTCATTTTTGGCCAAACCAAGCTCTCTGTTTATAATTAATTGAATGGCCATCGCTCTTCTCACACTTTCTTCTGTAGGCGTAGTAATGGCTTCGTCATAAGCATTTGTGTGCAAACTATTGCAATTATCGTATATTGCATATAAAGCTTGAAGAGTTGTTCTAATATCATTAAAATCAATTTCTTGGGCATGTAAACTTCTGCCACTTGTTTGAATATGGTATTTCAACATTTGGCTGCGTTCGTTTGCGCCATATTTTAATTTCATTGCTTTTGCCCATATTTTTCTTGCCACTCTGCCAATTACAGCATATTCAGGATCTATACCATTGCTAAAGAAAAAGGAAAGGTTTGGGCCAAACTCATTGATATCCATTCCTCTGCTAAGGTAATATTCTACAAATGTAAAGCCATTGGCAAGCGTAAAAGCCAATTGTGTAATAGGATTGGCGCCAGCTTCTGCAATATGGTAACCACTTATGGATACTGAATAAAAATTTCTAACCTTGTGTTCAATAAAATATTCTTGCACATCGCCCATCAATCGCAAAGCAAACTCTGTAGAAAAGATACATGTGTTTTGTGCTTGGTCTTCTTTCAAAATATCTGCTTGCACAGTTCCCCTTACTTGAGCAAGCGTATCAATTTTTATTTTTTCATAAACATCATTTTCTATCACTTGATTGCCCGTAACGCCCAAAAGCATTAGCCCTAAACCATCATTTCCTTCTGGTAATTCTCCTTGATAGGTTGGTACTGATTGATTTTTTGCTTTAAAAATTGCTTCAATTTTGCTTTTTACTTCGTTTTCTAAACCATTTTTTTTGATATAAATTTCACATTGTTGATCAATAGCGGCATTCATAAAAAATCCAAGTAACATTGGCGCAGGGCCGTTTATTGTCATAGATACAGATGTTTTTGGGTCGGCAAGGTTAAAGCCACTATAAAGTTTTTTTGCATCGTCTAAACAGCAGATACTAACGCCAGAATTTCCGATTTTTCCATAAATATCTGGACGAACATGAGGGTCGTTGCCATATAAAGTAACACTGTCAAATGCAGTTGAGAGTCTTTTTGCAGGCATTCCAAGGCTTACATAATGGAATCTTCTGTTGGTTCTTTCGGGACCTCCTTCGCCAGCAAACATCCTTGTTGGATCTTCTCCTTCTCTTTTAAAAGGATAAATTCCGGCAGTGTATGGAAATTCGCCAGGTATATTTTCTTGCAATTGCCATTTCAATCTGTCGCCCCAAGACTCAAACTTTGGTAAAGCAATTTTTGGAATTTGCGAATGGCTTAAGCTTTCGGTATGTGTTTTGATTTTTATTTCTTTGTCTCTTACCTTAAAAATATAATATTCGTCTTTGTATTTTTTAACCAAAGCGTCCCAGTTTTCAATTAAATCTCTGTTCTCTGGGCTAATCTTTCTTTCTATTTTTAAGATTTCTTGCTCAATGGCTTCAATAATCGATTGGTTTTTTAAGTTTGATGCACTCATAAAATTTATGTTCGCAAAAATAAGCAATATTATGAAACAAACAGAAACAACAAGTAAATTTCCACAATTTAGATTTTTTGCATTTATTACAATTTTTTTATAAGAAGTTTGCACCTAACATGAGCGATTCAAAAAATAAATTTCATCACATTGCTATTGCAGGTAATATTGGTAGCGGAAAAACCACACTGGCCAATCTTTTATCGAAGCATTACAATTGGGAAATTCAGTTAGAAGATATGGATGAAAACCCATATATCACTGATTTTTATGAAGATATGCAAAGATGGAGTTTCAATTTACAAGTCTATTTTTTAAATGTTAGGTTCAAAAACATACAGAAAATAAGAAGCAGTAATCAAACTGTAATTCAGGATAGAACAATTTATGAAGATGCCAAAATTTTTGCACCCAATCTTCATGCAATGGGACTTATGAGCACACGCGACTTTGAAAACTACATCGCTTTGTTCGATTCTTTAAACCAAATGATTCAACCGCCAGATTTGTTGATTTATTTAAGGGGAACAATACCTACATTGGTAAAACAAATACAATTAAGAGGTAGAGATTATGAAGATGGTATTCGTTTAGATTACTTAAAGAGACTGAATGAACGCTACGAAGCTTGGATTTCTTCATACAAAGGCCGCTTATTGGTATTAGACATTGATGAATTGGATTTTGCAAATGATAAAAATGATGCCAATTTGGTTTTGACAAAAGTGGAAGCAGAAATTAACGGACTTTTTTAGATTTTTAATACTTTTTTTGTTTAATTAATTTTAGTTGATAGAAATACTAGAACTTAATTTAATACTTTGAGTTTCTAACTTCATTAGCTCTCTTAGTTCATATAGTTCTTTTTGCAGCCGTTTGATTTTGGCCTCTCTTAGCTTTATATCCTCTTCCGAATCACAATTTTTT
>JBDNIM010000227.1:0-4947 GCA_041688295.1 Bacteroidia bacterium | reverse complement strand
TGAGTATGGATTTGAATTTTTCTTTAGAAGATGATGAAGTTAAAAAAGGGTATGTTTTAACCTGCCAATCTCATCCTACTAGCCCAACTGTGTTTATTGATTTCGATCAAAAATAGGGAATTCGATTTAATTTCTTAATAAAATAATTCAATGCCCAGCAGTTATAGAAAAAAAATATTAAAGCAAATTATTGGTGCTGGAAAAATAATTAGCTCACCATTTGTTTTGAACCAATCGAATGCTTTGATTCAACAAAATAAAACTTTGAAAAAAATGCTTACTACCGCAAAGGATACTCAGTTTGGACAGTTTTATAATTTTGAAGAAATATTAGAACACAAATTAGTTTCAAGAGCCTATCAGCAAAAGGTGCCAATATCAGATTATGGAAATATGCATACTTGGTGGGAAAAAGCTTATAATGGAGAAGAAAATGTTACTTGGCCAGGAAAAATAGAACACTTTGCACTTAGTTCAGGGACATCCGAAGGGGCTAGCAAATACATTCCCGTATCTAAAGATATGCTCAAAAGTATTAACAGAGCAGGCGTTAGGCAAATGATTAGCTTGGTTAAAACAGATATTCCTAAGGACTATTTAACCGAAGATTATTTGATGATGAGCGGTAGCACGAGTCTTTATTTTAATGATGAAGGAAAAACCTATGCAGGCGATTTAAGTGGAATTACATCCAGTCAAATGCCGGGCTGGTTTGAAAGGTTTTCTCAACCATCGCATGACATAAGAAGTGAAAAAAGTTGGGAGAACAAAATACAAAGAATTGTTGACGAAGCAAAAAACTGGGATGTTGTGGGAATTGCCGGTGTGCCTGCTTGGATACAGATTTTATTTGAAAAAATAATTGCAAAATATGAATTGAAAACCATTCATGACATTTGGCCACATTTTAGTTTTTATATTTGGGGTGGCGTTGCCATAGAACCCTATAAAAGGAGTTTAGAAACATTGTTTGAAAAGCCAATTATGTATTTTGAAACTTATCTTGCATCTGAAGGTTTTGTTGCCTATCAGGCTAGCAAAAATGCAAAAGGCATGCGTTTAAATTTTAGAAATGGAATGTATTTTGAATTTGTTCTTTTTAATGAAACCAATTTTGACGAAGATGGGAATTTTAGACAAAATGCCTTAACATTGAATATTGGACAAGTTGAAAAAGATGTAGAGTATGCCATATTGTTAAGTACTTGCGCTGGTGCGTGGCGCTATGTTATTGGCGACACCATTAAGTTCGTGGATTTAGAGCACTGCGAAATAAAAATTACTGGTAGAACCAAACATTTTTTAAGTTTATGTGGCGAACATTTAAGCGTTGATAACATGAACCAAGCGGTTTCAAAACTAAGCGAAAAGCTAGAAGCGTCTATCAATGAATATACTGTAAAAGGGCTTACCGAAGATGGCAAACATTTTCATAAATGGTTTATTGGATGCGACAAGCAAATTATTGACACCGAAAAAGCAAAACAGTTGTTGGATGCGTTTTTAATAGAAACGAATGACGATTATGCCACCGAACGAAAACATGCCTTGGACAGAATAGAACTCGTTATATTGCCTTCAAAGGTTTTTATAGATTGGATGCAAGACCAAGGAAAATTTGGTTCCCAAAACAAGTTTCCACGGGTATTAAGCAACCAAAAGTTTGAGGAATGGGAGCAGTTTATTAAAGGTGATTGATTGTCGTAAAATTTTTTTTGGAGATTTTTGATACAGTTCAATTGTATTCGGAAACAGTGGTAAATTTGTTTCGCATTGCATTAGTTAATGGCGTTTTAATGCTTAAAGCTGCCAATTTTGTTTAAAAAGATAAAAAAATTTTGTAAAGAAAGAATATTTATATATAATTGCAAACCATATTATAAAAACATGAAACTTTATTTTTTATTCATTTTGTTTTTGAGTATTTTTTTGATATCCTGTAGCAAAAAAACATCGGAAATTGATTTAAAAATCGATAACTTGTCAATTTTTGCAGAGGGCGAATTGTATGAGGGAAGCAACTCAGCGCAATGTGAATTTGAATCTCCTTTAAATGCCTTTTTAAAAGAGAAAGGATTGACTATAGAAAACTTGGTGTCTGCTTCTGTTTCTGAATGCGAATTATCTGTTGCAGATTCTAATAATTTTAATATTTATTCATCTATTTCTATGCAGTTAACTTCAGAAAAGGTGGAGATGCAAAATATAGGTGTGTTAAATCCTGTGCCAGAAAATGTGAATACAATTTTGATTAAAACTGCTGAAAAACAGGATAACATTCTTCAATTGCTAAAAGAAAATAAAGTATTCGCTGTTGCAGATGCCAATATAAAAAAAGATACAGCTATGAATATAGATTTGAAACTTAAAATGACTTTTAAAATAAAATATAATACAAAATAATGAATATGTTAAAACTATCTAAACTATTTAGCATTGCATTTATGGCAATTTTGGTCTTCGGTTTTAACCAAGAAGAAAACAAAGCCGACCGTTTAATTGGCCTTTGGGAGCCAAGTAACGGAAAATCAAGGATTAAAATAGAGAAAATTGGAACTAAATATTATGGTAAAATTGTTTGGCTAAAAGAGCCTCTTGATCCAACTACAAAAAAGGCAAAAGTTGACAAAAACAATGTTGACACATCAATGAGAAATGTCCCATTGAAGGGATATAGAATTTTGAAAGATTTTAATTATAAGGAAAAAGACGAGTGGTCTGATGGCACAATTTATGACCCTGAAAACGGCACTGTTTATAGTTGTGTAATTAATATGAAAGAAAATAATGTACTTAGTATTCGAGGTTATATTGGTGTGAAAGCACTTGGCAGAACGGATTCTTGGAAAAAGGTAACAGTTAAATAATTATGGCGGTGAAAAGCTTGAATAACCTTGCTTTATTTCTTTTTTTAATATTTTCTGCTCCGCTTTTTTCTCAAATAGATTCTACGAAAACGAAGGAAGAGGAGGAAGATTATAGCATTTATGAAAATGTGGAGTCTGAAGGAAAAATTAAATTATATTGCAATCCAAAGATATTTGATTTAAGCCCCAATCGTTTTATTTCTGTTGGGTATGATTACATTGCAAATTCTGACTTAGAGTCATCGAAGCAAGGCGCATATTTAAGTGACGACAAGTTTAGTAATCCCAGAAAAACCAGCTTTGTGAACTATGGATTAAGATTAAATGCAAATATACCAGTGGTTTCTAAGGCTAAAATACTTTGGCAAATTGGAGGTGTATATAACAAAACTAATTTTGAAGAAAAAAAAATTATAACACAACCAGTTTTACACGACCACGACCAAGATGAATTGATGCGCTCTTTAAATCAATTTGGGTTAACATATTCTAATATAAATACAACCGTTTTTAAGCCTTTGAGTGAAAAAAGTTTTTTTATTTTTCAAGGAATGGGAGAGCTGAATGGTAATTTTGGTTTTTCTAAAAACAGTAATTCTCCAAATTTAAATACAATTAGAACTTCCGCAAGCGCTTTGTATGGTAAAAGGCCACACGATAGATTTCAGTGGGCTGTTGGTTTAACAAGAACTTATAGAGCAGGGGAGTTGAATTATGTCCCAGTTGTTATGTATAATTATACCTCTATCAACAGGAAATGGGGTACAGAAATTTTATTCCCTGCTAGAGCTTCTTACAGAAGAAAATTCAATTCTCGTTCTATTCTTTTGGCAGGTTATGAGTTAGAAGGCAGTTCTTACAGATTGTATGACACAAGCTTTAGTCCAAAAAACATAGAATTAAGAAGAAGTGAATTAAGGCTTCGTTTGGATTATCAAAGACAGTTGAAAGGGTTTGTTTGGATAGCTATACAGGCTGGTGTGAGGCATAATGTGAATTATAACATTGATAGTTTAGGAGATAGCAATAAAGATTTTTTCAGGGGATTTGTTGGAACACAAAAATATGTAATGTTGAATAATTTGAGCCTAGTCCCTTATTTTAATTTAAGTTTAAATTTAGTGAGTCCTTAAAAAATGGTTTTTTAAGACTCGACTATCCATTAGGTCGGCCTTACATTCTCGTAAATATCTCCTTGGTTTTTCTATTTAACAACTACTTAAGTGCTTTTTTTCTTAAATAAAAATGAAATAAAAAGCGCGACAGGGTTTGTCTGACTCTGCCATTAATTTTGTGGCATAATTAACAGACTTTAATAAACCATGCTAATAAAAACCAAGTTTTCAATCGATGCTAAGATTTGTACATTAAAATACAACGCTCAAAAGAATGGCGGAATTATTTTTGAAGAAAATGTAAAACTCGTGGTTCCTAGCAACCAACGCTACTTCTCGTGGGAAAAGCGCCATACAAAGGATTTTATTACCAATATTTTCACTTGCTTTTGGGGTATCGACAAAGTGTCTAAACAAACCCCTTTGTTTATAGGAGCCATTCAACTGTCTGTTAAAAACATAGATAACGAGCGATTTATTATTGATGGAGAACAAAGACTCACAATCTTGCTTTTGCTTTTTAAAGTTCTGAAAACTAAATATCCAAACCTTGATGCTTTAAAGGAAATACATCTTGATTGGCTGAGAATAAAAGTAAACAAATCGTTTTTAAAGAAAGCTTTGTCTTTCAAAGGATTGCATAAAAAAACCTACAACAGTTATTTACAGCACGCTTTTATTATTGAAGACATTATTGATTCGGAAACCAAAGTTGAAGCAGGGCAGCCGCAACTGTTTGATATCAATAGATTTGTAACCTATTTATTAAGCAATATGTATTTTGTGGTTATAGAAACCCCATTAGGATTTACCCGAAACTTACAAACTTATGAGAAAAAATTCACAAATTCATATCTAGGGTTTTGGCGGTAGCAGGCTCAACTAATTCAATAGAAAAGCAACCTTTTGATATTGAAATTTCTTAATATCGGGCTTCAATTCTTCATTGAGAAAATATTATTACC
>JBDNIM010000226.1:0-9609 GCA_041688295.1 Bacteroidia bacterium | reverse complement strand
TTTCTAATTGTACCCTTTACAGTATCTTCATATCCAGCACAAGTTGGCGTAGGGAATATTAAGGGAAATGCAGTTATAGCTAAATCAATTACATATTCTTCCGCACCAATATCAGGGGTAGAGGTTCTTGTTACATTATTAACATCTCTTGTAAAAGTGGTTACTCTTGCTTTATTCGCCATCGGGATAGAGTTTGGAACAATAATAGAATTTGAACTAATATCTACAAACTCAGGAGCAACTGATATGTTGTTAGTTGGTAAACCAACATTGTATGCATCTTGAATGGTTGTATTTGTTTGATATTGTGGTCCTAAGAATTTAGTTCCTTGATTAACAGACAATGGGCCAAAAAACCAATTGTTGTTTCTGTAGTTTGAGTTTGTTGGATTAAAATCATACATCAATTGTTTCATATTCGAAGTTCCACCAATATTAATATTTAAAATATTGTTATCAAACAAACCTTGCCAATAGCCGCCATACATTGCAAAAACTTGACCATTGTTTGTGGCAGTTGGGTGGGAGATTGTATGTGTGTTATGAACAATATCCAAAGAATGGCCATAAAAACCATAAACATAAAAATATGCACCATATAATGTACTAGTTCCAAATAAATGCACTACATTGTTGGTGTATAAAGACCTGCTAAACACCCATCCACTGCTTGCAAAAGAGAAAAAGTAAACACCCATCTGCATATTTGTGGTAGGCGTGTTACCATTCAAATTATAAATTCTGTTTTGGTCAACATTAAAATCTGAATAATCGCCTTGAATGCCATACACTGTTGTTGATCTTGTAGATCCAGTATTATGAATTAAGTTTTTTCTAATAGTGATTCCACCAGCATAGTTAAAATAAACACCTCTTTGTGAAAAGTTTTGAATATTGCAATTAGATACTGTGTTTCTGTTTGTACAATTTCCTGTGCTTCTTGATGTATTTCCGAACATTACAACGCCATAAACAGGTCCCCAATCAGAACCTCCAGGAGAACTCATATCACAACTATCTATTAAGTTGTCGTTTCCATTGTCTGCATAAGAAAATGGAGAAGAAGAAGTGCTACTATTCATCCAAATGTAGGCAGAACCTCTATTGGTATTATTAAAAGTGCGTCTAAGATTACAATTTTTAATGATATTAAAATTTGCTGAATTGTAAATCCAAATATTTTTACCACCATTGCTAGATTGCTCTGTAGATGAGATAGTTAGATTGTGAAAAGTAAAAAAATCTGTACCATCCATTTCAATAGTTGCTTGATTCGTAGCAGTTGCCGCATGTTGAATCGTATTGCCATTACCATTAATAATTACTCTTTTTGCAGCAGTAGC
The DNA here is from genome assembly GCA_041688295.1 of Bacteroidia bacterium. Lineage (GTDB taxonomy): Bacteria > Bacteroidota > Bacteroidia > NS11-12g > UBA955 > JABMMZ01. The sequence goes on along the minus strand of JBDNIM010000226.1, from coordinate 8,266 downwards.
TCCAAGAATTTGATTGACTTGAAATCTTTCAGTGTAAGGACCTGTTCCTGTAACAACATTTACTCTAATTGTTGCTTGAACACCTGCGCCTCCAATAGCGTAGTTCGCTGCACCGCCATCGCCCCTTGTTAGGTTCTTTAAGTCATTGGCAAGTGCTGTAAATGATACATAGTTTGTAGCAGAAGCCGCAGCCGTCCTGTCAATGGTGTAAGTACCACCCGGAAACGCGAATGCGTTTTGAGCAAAAATCATAAACAAAGCTGCCGAAAGGAAGCTTGTTAGTTTTGCTAATTTTGTTTTTTTGTAGAATTTAATCATAATTTATTTAATTGATTTTTGGGTTTTTTCAAGGGTCAAATATATACACGAATTTCATAAATCCAATTTTTTTTTTGAAAAAACTTGAAAAAATGACAAATTTATGACAATTGCCTAAAAACTAAGACAGTAAGCTTGCTTTGTATTTTTAATAGCAATTGTGTCGTATTTTAATAAAACCTGAGGGTTTCTGATATTAATTAAATTGCTAACTAACAATGTTTTATGTTTATTTTTTAATAAAACGCTATCGGCTAAATACTTGTTTTTTAGAAGAAAAACATTGCAATTTTCTTCAAAATCAATATTTCTCTGAACGAATTTGCATTTATAATTAAAAAACTGAAATCCCAAGTTTTTAGATAATTTGAAATTGTAGTCGTTGTAATTTTTGCTAATATCAATGGTTATTAAAGTGTTAACGCCATTTTTCCAAAAATAGGGTTCTAAAAAAAACTTAATACCTAAAGCATCGTTCACAAAAGCAGAATCGGAAATAATATAAACCCTTTTGCCTTGAATACAAGTAATAACATCATGGTTTTTTATTTTATGAAAGACTATTTTTTTCTGTCTGTGTTCTTTGTAGTTTTGAAAAGATTCTATGCCTATATAACACACTGTTGTAATCATAAAAGAAAAAAACAGCCATTTGTGTCTGTGAATTAAAAAACTTAGCAGCAAAAATATCAATGTATATAATATTAATAATTGCCAAAAATCCAAATGCAGTCCATTAAAATAGCTGCCCGGAAAATGATTGATAGATTGCACTAAATAATTGTTGAAAACAATTATTTTAGAAACAATGAAAGCTAGCAAAACACCTAAAAAAGGAACGAAATTGAAAACCAAAAGCGCAATGAGCCCTACCAAAATTATTAAAACAAGAGGAATAATGATTAAATTGGACAGTAAAAAATAGTTTGGAAACTGATGGAAATAATAGACCCCCAAAGGAAATGTGAACAATTGGGCGGCAAATGAAACGGAAACGAGTCCCCAGCAGTATTTATCGAATCTATTGTGTGGAATATACCAGTTTTTTATGAGCGGTTGCACAAAAACGATACCCAAAACCGCAGAATAGGACAACTGAAAGCTTACATTCACAATGTCTAAAGGGTTTATTAAAAGCAAAATAAAAGCCGATATATAGATTGTATTGAAGACATTTCCTTTTCTATTGAATAATTTTGCACCACCAATAACGCTAAACATCAAAGATGAGCGTAAAACAGAGGCCGATAAACCTGTAACAAAAGCATACACCCATATCCCTAAAATTACAATAATGGTTTGAGTAACCATGCCATTTTTCAGCTTCAATAAGAATGATGTTGAAAAAAGCAAAATAAAATAAATAATGCCAGCATGCAATCCGCTAACCGCCAACACATGCAAAGTGCCTGTTTGAGAAAATGAATTGACTAAAACAGGGTCTAAATTGTCTTTAAATCCCAAAAGCAAAGCCTCTGCAACACCAAGCACTTTTTTGTCTTTAAAATGTGTTCTCAAAATATTTAAACAACTTTCCCGCGCTTGTTGTGCCCATCTTCGTAAAACAAAAGTTGTTTTTGGCAATTGAATGGCAGATTCACTTGCAAACAACTGATAATGAATGTTATGGTAAGATAAATATTGTTTGTAATCAAATTCCTCTGGATTTTTAGGTGCATCTATGTTTTGCACATTGGCATCTAACACAAAAATATCGCCTGCTTTAATGGGATTTTTAAAATGTTTTTTGTTAAAATACACCAAAACTTTCCCTTGCACAGCATGGCTTTTACCCAAACTATCCATCACTTTATTTACAATACAATAGGCTTTTTGAAACTTGGCTTTTTCAATAATTTGGTTTTTTACTGATATTTCATAAACATTGGCCTTTTTGATGCTCGAAAAATGCTGAGGCAACCTTAATTCATTGCTAAAATAAGTGCGAAGGAAACCCAAACAAATAAAAACTATTGATATAATTATCCCTAAAATTTGCTTTTTATCAAAAGCGAAAGCAACTCGCTTTTGCCATCTAAAATAGCAAAAAAAAGCAAAAAAAACCATTAACGAAATTGCGAAAACTATTAAAAGTTGAGGCAAGTAAATAGCAAAGAATATCCCTATTATAAAGGGAAACAATATTCTGGCAAAAGAAACCGAGTGCCAGCTAAACATAAAATTAATTTAAAAACCGTCTGTAAACTAGGCTGAAAAACTCTTCGGACAGTTTTTCGTGAGAATGCCAATCATAAGTGCCAACAACATTATTTTCAAGGTAATTTATCGCAGTTTCACAATTATTTGAATTTTGAACTGTTTGCAAACAGGATTTATAAGCGTCAGAATTGCCATCGAATAATGTATTTATAAACTCAAATTTTTTGCTAATGGCTATTGCTTTCGAAATGTCTGGAATAGCTGTTCCTTTGTGTTTGTCGGCTATTTGAATAGGTTGCACTACTTTTTTGGACAATCTTTGATTCAAGGTTTCTATACCAATTTCATCAACATTATTTCCTCCAAAATTATTTGTTTTTTCTAATTGACTTTTTATTATGGCTTGCGGTTTTTCGACAATGGCAGCAGGTGCTTGAGGTGCTATAGATTCTATAAATGATTCTATAATTGGTTCAATTTTTTTTACCAAAACTTCCTCAACAACTTTAATTGGCTCTTCTTCTGCAATTGGCTCTTCTTCTTCAATTGGATCTTCTTCTGCAATTGGCTCCTTTTCCTCAATTGGTGCCTCCACAATTGGGATTTCTTGTTTGGGCGTGTCAATAACAGGCTCAACTTTCGCAGGTTCAGCTTTTATAATTGTTGAATTAATAACACCAATTTTAGAAGCCGTTTCGTGCAAATCTATGCTTAAAAACTTGATTTTTTCTTTGTGAAAATCAATGGCTGTGCCAGATTCAATCTCATTAATAGCATCGGAAATAGAATTGATTAAGTTTTTTAGTTGCGAAGCGATAAAAGCATTGTCCATTTATTGTCAGATTGATTTTTTAAAGAAACAAAATTAATACATTTTAATTGAAAGCAAATCAAAAAAACAAAAAAACTTAAAAATTATTTAAAAAAACCTAACTTTGTCGCAAAGATTATGATTGTTGTTAGTCAAGTTTTATTAAATATCCTAACTTTAAATAACCGAAGGGTTGTTGCAATGGCGCTTTGGCCTATTATTATTTTAAAAAATAAAGACATGAAAGTAAATTTAGAAATCATTAATCACGAACGCATACACCATAGGCAACAACTTGAATTGCTTGTTTTACCCTATTATTTCTGGTATTTTTTAGAATATTGGTTCTATATGTTTTCTAATAAAATGAACCACCAAACGGCCTATATGAAAATTAGTTTTGAAAAAGAAGCATACTCTAACCAAGATAATTTAAACTACCTGAAAGAAAGAAAATTTTTAAGCAATTTGCCCTATTTTAATAAATGATTGAAGTTCAAAAAATAAAAACCGAAAAAGCACTGCAAGAGGCTTTTACAATAAGACACAATGTTTTTGTAATAGAACAAGTTGTAGATGCAGAAGAAGAATATGATGAATTTGACAAAAAATGCACCCACTTTATTGCCTATTTTGATCAAAAACCAGCGGGAACGGCCAGATGGCGCTTTAAAAGCGAAGACACCATCAAATTAGAAAGATTTGCTGTTGAATCTGATTTCAGGAACAAAGGCATTGGTGCAGCCTTGGTGCAGGCAGTTTTAAAAGATTTGCCTTATTGCAAAATAGTAATGATGCATGCCCAATTGCATGCGGTTTCATTTTACGAAAAACAAGGTTTTGAAATATACGGACATCAATTTGAGGAGGCCAGTATTCAACATTTTGCTATGAAGCTAAAAAGTATTTAGAGTTTAAAATTTGTTTTAAATATTTTTACCGCTATGGCAATTAAAATAACTCCGAAGAACTTTCTAATTACCATTAAACCAGCTTTACCAAGTATTCTTTCTATGATTTTTGTTGATTTAAGAACCAAATAAACAACTATTAAATTGATGATGATTCCTGTGAAAATATTGATGGCAGCAAACTGAGATTTTAAAGACATAATTGTTGTAAGCGTTCCGCTACCAGCAATAATTGGAAAGGCAATAGGAACAATACTTCCTGACTTGAGATCTGGCTCGGTTTTAAAAAAATCATGCCCTAAAACCATTTCCAAACCAATAATAAAAATAACCACCGACCCAGCCAAAGCAAAAGAATGAATATCGATGCCCAAAAGACCTAGAAACTGCTCGCCTACTAAGAAAAATGCAATCATTAGCAACCCTGCAACCAAGGTAGCTGTTTCTGATTGAATATGCCCAATTTTTTCTCGCAAACTAATGATAACTGGCACAGAGCCAACAATATCTATAACGGCAAATAGTGTAAAAGAGATGGTTAAAATTTCGTTAAAATTCATATTTTGAGTTAGGAAATAAACTATTTGCAAAGGTGCATTTTTTTACAATAAAAATAACAACATAAACTAAAATACCCTAAATTTGCAATAATTAATCCTAAACAACATGAAAAAAACAATTTTATTTTGCACACTTTTAAGTATTCAATCGCTTATTTATTCTCAAGACAACAAAAACGAAAGACTTTATCCAAACGAAATTGGACTTAATACAACAGAGTTTATTAAATCTTTTTTTAGTTTCAACAATCAGTTTTCTGGTTTTGAACCCTATTTAGTGTCTTACAAACGGATTTTAAATGGCAATCAATCAGCAATTCGTTTTTTTGCAGGTGGTTCATATATCAATAATAAAAGCAAAACCGATAGTAAGCCAAATGATAAAAATTACACAAGAAATTTTGAAGCAAAAATTGGTTACGAAAGACGGTATAATTTATCTAGTAAATTTACAGCAGTTGTTGGCGCTGATATCAAAGTTGGTTCTTTAAACACTGAAATTTTTAATACCGGTAGCAACACGAGTAATAATTTTTATCAAACCCAAGAGCAAAAAAACAAAACAGGTTATTTGGGAATAAATATTCCCGTTGGATTATATTTTCACTTAAACAAAAGTTTGTCATTATATACTGAGGCAGGTTTGAGTGTAATAAAGTCAGACAACAGTTCATTTAATAGAAACATAAGTTACAATAATCGTATTCCAAATGTTAATTTTTCGAACAATACGCATCAATCGGGAGATAATATAAATGTAACTTTGCCTATCAATATATTTCTGTTTTTTAGGCTTTAAACCATTTTAACCAAAGCGTTTGCCAACCCTTCCATTCTCCATAATTAGCAAAAGACTCGTTGTGAATAACAAAACAAAAAGGGGCATTTAGGGTTTTCAATTCTTGAATAATGGGTTGCAAAAGAGCATCGGATTCATTTTCATTCAATCGCATTCCATTTTTCAAAGCAACATCCATGGCCACAAAAGGAACTATTTCTAGTTCAGTGGTTTCATTTTTTTCTAAATCGAACCACAAAAACGGGAAAGCTGTGCCAGCTCTAAAACCTATAATATCTGCATAACCCATCGTAAAATCTTTCTTAATTCCATTTGCAAGCAGCGTTCTGTATGTTTTTGGCAAGTCCATTTTTAGGTAATGCTGTCTGGAAGTCTCGGTTTTTGATTCTAAAATAAAATTCAACCTATCAATTTCCACCTTTACTTTTTTAGTATCCAAATTTGAAGCATAACCTGGGTGAATACCAATTTTATGTCCATTTTGTTTCAATTTATCAATAATGATTTTGTATTCAGAATTTGTATATTGAATGTTTTTATCGTAAGAACCATAATCGCTCATTAAGAAAAAATAATTGGCTTTAAGTTTTTCATTTTCTAAAGCAGAAATTTGGGCGTCAAAATTATCAAAGGGATCTTTTTTATTGCCAAACAGAACCATGAATTTAGTTGAAATAAGATTGAGTTGCAAAAACAAAAGGTTTTTAAGCATTGATGCTGTTGTTCTGAAAAGACCCTTACCTTTAAATGCGAAAATAGAATCCACATCAATTGTAGGCTTTACTTCAAATTGGTGTTTTTTAAATAAGTTTCCTTCAACCTTTAAATAGTTAATTAAAATCTTTTTAAAATCCTGTATCCAAATATCAATTATTGGTTTATCCAGCATTTCTGATTCATATAAAACAGAATTTTCGTGTTTGAATCTTTGATGAAGGTCTTTGTCTATGTACAAATACTCCTCATAACGAGAAATATGAAAAAAAACAGCAGCAAAAATATCAAAGTTAATTTTGGAAAAATTAGTTTCGTTGACTTCTACTTTTTGTTCTAAAACCATGTTCCAATAATCTATGTTAGTTTCAAACAATAATAATTCTGGCATTATTTGTAGCGAATTGGGGATTTCACTTTCCGAATAATTAATTACCAAGCCTTCATGCAATTTCACAGCCTCCAAGTCGTCTGTTAGCGAGTGTTCGAGGCCATAATGTGCGGTAAAAATATGTTTTAAAGCATACTTTAAACGAGGGGTTTTTAATTTAGAATAGATTAGTAACAAAACTTTATTATTTTTGCGGTTCAATACTGCAAAGAAACAAAAAAATTTAATGAAAGTTGCATTAATAACAGGAATAACCGGACAAGATGGTGCTTACCTAGCCGAATTTTTACTAAAAAAGGGCTATATGGTGCATGGAATTAAAAGAAGAAGCTCTCTTTTTAACACTGATAGAATAGACCATTTGTATCAAGATCCACACGTGGCAAACGCCCAATTGAAGCTGCATTATGGCGACCTAACGGACAGCACTAATTTAATTCGTTTGATTAAAGAAATACAGCCAGACGAAATATACAACTTGGCTGCGCAAAGCCATGTTCAAGTTAGTTTTGAAACACCAGAATATACCGCAAATGCCGATGGAATTGGTACACTTAGGATTTTAGAAGCCGTAAAAATTTGTGGTTTAATAGAAAAAACAAGAATCTATCAAGCGTCAACATCAGAGCTTTATGGTATGGTACAAGAGGTGCCACAAAGTGAAAAAACACCATTTTACCCTCGTTCTCCTTATGCCGTTGCAAAAATGTATGCTTATTGGATAACTGTAAATTATCGTGAAGCTTATAATATGTATGCTTGTAATGGCATTTTATTTAACCACGAATCACCTATTAGAGGAGAAACTTTTGTTACCAGAAAAATAACCCGTGCAGCGTCCAAAATAGCTTTGGGTTTGCAAGATAAATTGTATTTAGGAAATTTAAGTAGTAAAAGAGATTGGGGACATGCCAAAGATTATGTGGAGGCGATGTACCTTATGTTGCAGCAAGAAAAACCAGAAGACTTTGTTATTGCCACCGGAAAAACAACAGAAATCAGAGAATTTGCAAGAAAAGCATTTGCCTATTTAGGCATTCATTTAAAATTTGAAGGCAATAACGAGAATGAAAAAGGAATTATTGAAAGCATTGATTTTGAAAAAGCAAAAACGCTAGGTTTAAACATTGCGGCTTTGGAAATTGGCAAAGCAATTATACATGTAGATGCAAAATATTTTAGACCAACAGAAGTGGATTTATTGATTGGCGATGCCACAAAATCTAAAGAAAAACTGGGCTGGGTTGCTAAACACACGCTTGATGATTTGATTGAAGACATGATGCAGAGCGATTTGCAGTTGATGAAAAAAGACGAATATTTAAAACAAGGTGGTTTTAATACACTAAGCTATTTTGAATAATGAATTTTGATTCAAAAATATATGTCGCTGGGCATAATGGCATGGTTGGAAGCGCTGTTTGTCGTGCTTTAACAAAAAATGGATACACAAATTTAATTGTCCGTTCTTCAAAAGAATTGGATTTGCGGAACCAAGCATCGGTCGCCATTTTTTTTGAAACGGAAAAGCCAGAGTATGTTTTTTTGGCTGCCGCAAAAGTGGGCGGAATTATTGCAAACAATACCTACAGAGCAGAATTT
>JBDNIM010000225.1:0-3888 GCA_041688295.1 Bacteroidia bacterium | reverse complement strand
TTTGATTGATTTTAAAATAATAGACATTTGTTTTATGGCTGCCTAAAACCCTAATTTTCAAAACATAATTAGTCGCATTCAAATTTGAAAAAAACAATTGATTAGACCCTTTTAACAATTTTTTCCAACCAAAATCATTTAATTGGTATTCAAAAATAGTTTCATTAGAACCAGAAAAATCAAAATTAGAAATAAAAACATTTACATCGGTTTGATAATTGGGTATTTCAACATTTTTAAAATTATTGTTAAATTCATAATATTGTCCATAAAACCTTGTTATCACTGGCGCAATATCGTGCTTAGAAAGTACATTGGCGGAATTGATAATATAAAAATCATTTTCTCGGCTTACCAAAACATCATTATTTTGTGTAAAAAACAAACAATGCTCATACCAATCATTTGTTACACGATGGCTCAAGTTATCAAAATCAACAAAACGACCTTGCAGCTCATTATAAAAATAAAAACCACCGTTACACAATAAAAAAATCAATCCATTTTTATCCTCTTTCACCTCACGGGCGTAATTGGAATTAATTCCATTCTCAGTGCTTAAAATTGTGTTCTTCTTTAGTTTTAAATCGTATAAATATACCCCCCCAAACTCTAAAGGAATCCATAAACGATTTTTGCTATCTTTAAAAATATTTTGAATATAATTATAGTTATCTGTTGCAAAACTTGGCAATTTGTAAACAAATGAGTGGATATTTAGCTTAGAGTTATAAAACAAAATATTTGATTTTTCTAAATAATAAAATCCATTTTCAGAGAAGTTTGAGAACAATTCTACTTTTTTATTAAATACAATCTGCCATTGCTTATTTTGAAATTTAAAAACTCCTTTTTCGGTTAAAAAAAATAATGAACCATCTTTATTTCGTTCAATTTGATAACAATATTTAAAAAGCGGAGCTTCTATTTTTGCTAAAATTAATTTAGAATAATCAAATGTAAAAAGCGAATTGGTAATATCTGACAACCAAAACAACCCATTATCATCTTCTTTAATTGATAAAACAAATGGTTCTTTATCTTGCCACAAGCTTGGCACGGAAATTTGATGCAACAGTTCAAAATTTTTATCATAAATTAATAACCCATCATTATTTGTATTTGTTATTAAATAAATTTGATGTTTTTGGCTAAAACACATATCTGAAACAACAGACCCATAATAATCAGGCTTGAATTTTTGTGGAGGGAAAGCGATTTTTTTTACTGAGTTCAATCTTTTGCTAGCCATGCTCAATCCTTTTTGATTTAAATGACTGAACCACTGATTGCCATTATTGTCAATAAAAATATTAGAAACTCCCGACTCCATTATTTTATCATTTAATTTCAGTTCGTATTTAGAGAAAGAATTTGTTTTTAAATCAAAAAGCATTGCCCCTTCATTGGTAGTTAAATAAAATGTATGGGCGTCTTAAAAATTTATACTTGTTATAATATTTGTGAAAAGAACTTTTTGATTAAAGGCTGCGGGATCGAAAAAATAATTTTGCCATGTTTTTGAGTTTGTATTAAATTTTGCGAGTCCTCCAAAAAACTTGCCAACCCACAAATTGCCATCGTTATCAAATTTAATTGTTACAATATGGTTATAAGCAAATTGTTTCATGACATTTTCATCTTTAATTTTAAATGACTTTATTTTTTTTTTTTAGTATATTTATTAAAAACATAAAGCCCATTGCGGGCGCCAAGCCATAAAAGGCTGTCATTTTTTGGATCTTCTTCAATTTGATTTATGGTATTTGAGTTCCAATCTTTAGAGAAAACACTTAGCAAAGGAGCCAAAGTAAAATGCTGAAAACTATCCGTTTTGAGTATATACCGATAAAAACCACCTGCCAAGGTGCCCACCCAAAAATCGCCTAATTTATCTTTGAAAATTCTTGTTGGAGAGGCGGGAGCATTTAAAATTTTTACAATTTTATCCGTTTCTACATTCAGCTTATAAATACCATCTAGTTTAGTTGTTAAGAAATATACACTATCCGAAATTTTAAGATAGGATATAAATTGCCCAATTTTAAAATAATCTTTTTTATTGGGGTTTGGGTAAAAATTCTTGAATTGAAAACCATCATATTTTGATAATCCGGAATAAGTTCCAATCCAAATGAAACCGATTTTATCTTGAAAACAAAAATTAATATTTTAAGGCAAACCTTGTTGGATTTTAAAATTTTGAATATTAAGTGTAATAGTTTCTTTAATTTGCCCTACGGAAGTTAGAGCAAAAGAAAAAATCCAACTTAAAAGTACGATTTTAAACACTTGTTTAATATGTGGAAATATTATATTTATGATTATTTCAAAATTAAGTTCAAAATTAACAAATTACTATAAAAATTAACGCCAATAAATTTAGGAAATTACTTGTATTTCTAACCACATTATATGCTATTTTTAATTTCAGAAACAATTTTCACAATCGTTCCTTCCTTTGCCCTAAAATTTATGGATATGTTAAATTTTAATTGATGTGTTTTTTCGTATTGCTGCAAACGCTCTTTTTGAATTTCTATACCCATAGACTGATGACTGTTTAATGGATTTATATTTTCAAAAAGCCCAACGCCATTGTCTTTTATTTCTATTATTTGGCTGTGGTTTTCTTTGCTGATTTTTATTTCTATTAATCCTTTATCCTCCATTGTTTTATAAACAAAACCATGCTTGATGCTATTTTCTAAAAAAGGTTGTAAAACTAAAGGTGGCACTAACATTGATGTGTCAATATTTTTTGCAATAGTAATTTCATAATCAAAGGTGTTGTTTTTTCTTACTTTTTCAATATCTAAATATTGTTTACTGATTTTTAATTCTTCTTCCAAGCTAATCAAATCCTTATTAGAATTTAATAAAATAGAACGCATAAGTTTAGCAAAATCATTTAAAATAATTTCTGCTGTATCATATAATTTTGTTTTAATTAAACCTGAAATAGAAGTCAGACAATTAAATAAAAAATGAGGATTTAATTGAGATTGAAGAAGGCATAATTTAAGTTCTGATATGCGTTTTTGAAGCTCCCTTTCTTTTGTTTTTTTATTAACAAAAAACCATATAAAATAGATACTTAAAGCTAAAATTAAAAATCCCACAACCCAATAAAAGTATTTCGATTTATACCATATTAAATTTACAATAATGGTACAAGATTCAAATGTTGAATTGCCAAGTATTTTAAAATTTACAAAATGAGTGCCCTCTGATAAATTATTCAAACTAATTTTATTTAATCCTTTATCTAAATCTATCCAATTTTGATTGTCTATTTTATATGAATATACCAACTCGGAACTATAGTCGAAATCAAAGTTTGACAATACCAATGTAATATCATTTTCATAATTAGGAATATTTATTTGATTGGAAATATTACTTAAATCAAAATTATTGCCATAAGCATAAGTGATAATTGGGTTTGTCTTATTGACATTTTTTAATATAATATTTTTATCTATAATGCTAAATTCATTAGTTTTGCACAATAGCATTTCATCTTTTTCTGTAAAAAACAAACACTCTCTATACCAATCTTGATTTGTATTACTCGACAATTTTCCAAAGTCTATAAATCTATCTTGGTTTTGGTTATAAAAATACAACCCGTTTCTGCCAATAAGAAACAATGTGCCATTTTTATCTTCTTTCAGCATTTGAGCTGTATTAGAACTTAACCCCTTTTTTGACGCATAAATTAGACCTTTTTTAGTTTTAGAATCATATTTATAAACGCCTCCTAAACGCATAGGCAACCATATTTTATCCTTTCTGTCAACATATATTTGGCAAATATAGTTGCCGTTTTTTACAGCAAAATCGGGCAATTGAAATTCAAAAGTGTTTTTTTTAGAAATTAAATCA
>JBDNIM010000027.1:0-2838 GCA_041688295.1 Bacteroidia bacterium | reverse complement strand
GCAGGGGCAGTTGTTCCCGAAGGCATGCAAATTCCAGCAAACTCTTTGGTTTTGGGAATTCCTGCAAAAATAATTAAAACAATAGATGAGATACAAAAAAGTAGGATAATTCAAAACGCTATGAATTATGTTGAGCTAGGAAAAAATTACCTAGAAAATGGAAACTATGTAAATCCTAACTATTAACCTAAGCTTTGCAATTTAGCAACTGAACGCGCATGTATTGTAAGCACAGGAGTTGTAGATGTTGATACCAGCTGTTGAGCATAAGTTCCCATAAAAAAGCTATTGGTTTGTTCTGTTTCTGTCATTATTGTAATCATATCGCAATTGTGTAATTGTGCAAATTTTATACAATCTTCGGCAATATTATTTCCATAACTTTCATCAAAAGAAGTTTTTATACCTTCTTTTAGTAATAATTCTTCAACTTGATGCGCATATTTAGCTAATTTTATTCTTGACTCCTCCCCTTTTACCTTTGTAACATTAAAAATAAGAACCTCTGCATCAAAATATTTTGCAAAAAGTTTTACCATATTTACTTTTTGTCTAGTTTCGTCACTATCATCCAAAGGCAACATAATTTTATTAAATCCTGTAAAAGATTTGACATCATTTTGTAGAGTTAAAACAGGGCAATGTGAACTGCTGATAACTTTAAACGCATTGCTACCAACCCATAATTGTTGCCAACCTGAGACACCATAAGCACCCATTACAATTAAATCTGCATTTAGCTCGGTTTCAACTTTTATAATTTCCTTATGAATATTTCCTCCTCTTTCAATAAAAGAAAACTTAGCATTTTCGGTCGAACAAATTTCCTTAATTAAATCCAATATATTTAGTTCGGAAATATTTGTAACTACATGCAAAACATGAAGTTTTGCATTCAATAATTTACTCATTTGGCAAGCTGTCCTTAACGCTCCTATGGCAGATGGAGAATTTGAAAATGGCACTAAAATATTATTAATCATGGCTTTATTGGATTTTGTTACCACAAAGTAAGGCTATATTGATTAATAAAACAAATTAAAATACATTTTTTTTTAAGATTTTTATTAATTTCATTTGCACCTAACAAAAATGGCAGGCATTTACATACATATTCCTTTTTGCAAGCAAGCTTGCATTTACTGTAATTTTCATTTTGAAAAAGGCAAAAAAAACATTCCAATTTTAATAGATGCCATCTGTAAAGAAATTGAATTAAGGCAAAATGAAACCAACGAAAAAATAGAAACTATTTATTTTGGCGGTGGTACACCATCCTATATTGAGGTCAATTTCATAGAGAAAATCATCTCTAAAATTAATAAAAATTTTACGACTGGCAAAAGAATAGAAATAACATTGGAAGCAAATCCTGATGATATAACAAAAGAAATTTTAACAGAATGGAAAAACATTGGTATCAATCGTTTAAGTATTGGAGTTCAAAGTTTTTTTGATTCGCATTTAAAATGGATGAATCGTGCCCATAATGTTTCGCAGGCCATGGAATGTATCCAATTAGCAAAATCTTTAAACTTCCAACTAAGTATCGATTTAATTTTTGGAATACCAATTGCAAACAATGACGAATGGATAAAAAACCTAAAAACGATTGAGAATTTAAGTCCAGAACATATTTCATGCTATGGATTAACTTTAGAAGAAAACACGCCTTGGAGCAAACTTATAGCACAAAAAAAATATCCCAATTTAAATGAAGATATAACATCTGAACAATTTATTTTAGCTCATGATTTTTTAGAAGCAAATGGATACACGCATTATGAAATTAGTAATTATGCGAAAAAAAATCAATTTGCGGTTCACAATTCTTCTTATTGGAAAGGGAAAACCTATTTAGGATTTGGTCCATCTGCTCATTCATTCAACCAAAATGAGCGGTATTGGAATATTGCAGACAATCAACAATACCAAACATCCATCAACGCCAATATTTTGCCACAAGAAAGAGAGAAACTTAGTATCACCGATATTTTTAATGAAACTATTATGATTGGTTTGAGAACAATGTGGGGAATTGATGTAAACAAATTAAAATCTTTAAACACAAACCTAAAATCCTTTTACAAAACAATAACTACCTATAAGAATAAAGGATGGATTAATAGCTCAGAATCAAGTATTACATTAACAAAAGAAGGGATGCTTTATGCTGATAAAATATCTTCTTCGCTTTTCATTTAACAATTACCTTAATAGCGTAACCGTTCCTTCATATTCATATTTTTCGCCATCGAAAGCCGTCACTTTCACATGCCAAATATAAACATCTTGTTGTGCATCTTGGCCTTTATAGGTGCCGTTCCAACTTTCATATTTGTCATAACTGTCCCACATAATTTGTCCCCAACGGTTAAACACCATGACATGGTATGATTTTTCGCCATTCACAATTGGAAGGAATACATTGTTTCCTTTTGGTCCGGTGCGCTCTGGAGTAAATGCTGTTGGAACAAAAACCGTCACATCTGGCCCAATTTTTCTCAATTGGCTAATACTATCTTCGCAAACAACATCTTCGTCAATAGTGATATCATTGGCTGCGCTGTATGTATAACGAGACAATAAGTTTACCCAGTAAGTGGTGGTGTCATTTCGGTATGTTTTAATTGGGTTTATTTGTGTGCTTGTGTCATCCAAATCATTGATATCAAAACTCCAAACATAGCTCATATCCTCTGCGCCCCAGCGGTATTTTGTTTCGTTAGTGAACTTGAATTTTGGGAAAGCAACAGTGGTAAAAAAGCCTGGGTCGCTGCTAAAGCCCGCTTTTGGCTGAGGCAATACGCGCACATAATCCAACGAATCTTTTTTGGT
>JBDNIM010000026.1:0-2462 GCA_041688295.1 Bacteroidia bacterium | reverse complement strand
TCAGGTTGTTTGAAAACCTTGGCTTTTCTGCTTTGTAGCCTTCTATTTCAGCTTGAATTTCTTGTTGTTTTTTTGGGTCTTGTTCTTGTTGCATACGGCTTTGAGCAGCCTCTATTGCATTTGTAACCTCGGACATGCCGCCCCAACTTCTGTAACCTTGCTCGCTGCCATCTTTTTGCATATCGCCCATTCTTGGAAAATAAGTATTGTATTCTGGGTCGAAAATATATTCTTGATTTGGGCCTAGTTCAACATATTCCTTGTCATCTTTTCTATATTTCATGCCCGAAGTTTTAACATCAATTGGCTTTGCATTAAAATAAGGACCATTTAGCAAAGGTCTGTCGCCATACTGCTCGCGATTAATATAACTCAACAACTGAAAAGGCTCTTCGGGATTGTTCATGTCTATTGCTGGGTCGTCTGACGAACGGATAACCACCGTTGCATAACTCGAATAGCCTAATAAAATATAAGCAAAACAAATAAAACCAAGACTCACATATTGGCTTTTGCTTTTTACTGTAAAATAATAAATGCCAAAAACCGCCAATCCTATTAATAATAAAATAGCGAAAATTGTGCCTGTATTAAAGCCAAAACCAAGGCTATTTACAAAAAACAAATCCATTTCGGCCATTAATTTTGGCACCCCTGGAATGATTCCTTTTTGAATAAAGAACAAAATTACGAGTCCAACGCCTAAACTTTTGGCCAATCCTTTGTGCGAATACTTGTAATATTTAAAATAGTAGATTAATACAACTGCTGGAATAACCAATAAGTTCAATAAGTGGGTGCCGATTGCCAATCCTATTAAATAAGCTATTAAAACCAACCATTTGTTAGCAAATTTAGAATTGCTTTCTTCCCATTTAAGGGCTACCCAAAATGTGATGGCCGTAAAAAATGATGAAAGGGCATAAACCTCTGCTTCCACCGCACTAAACCAAACAGATTCTGAGAATGTAACAGCCAAAGCTGCAACAACTCCACTGCCCAAAACGGCTACCAAATTACCTGTGCTGCTTTCTACAGAAACAATCTTTTTTGCAAAATGCGTGGTTATCCAAAATGTGAACAAAACCGTAAATGCTGTTGCAACAGCACTTAACATATTGACCATAAACGCCACTTGTGATGGGTCGGAGGCAAATAATGTAAAAATTCTGCCTATTAAAAGAAAAAAGGGTGCACCCGGTGGGTGAACGACTTGCAACTTGTAAGAAGCTGAGATAAATTCTCCGCAATCCCATAGACTTACCGAGGGTTCTAGCGTTAAAGTGTAAACAACGAGGGCAACAATAAAGACCGCCCATCCGATGATGTTATTATATAGTTTGAATTTCATATTGTATTATTATATGTTTTTTAAAAAACGAAGCGAAAATAAGCAAATAATCAATTTATTCTAAATTAATTATACAAATTTTCTTTTTAATGATTTGAGTATGCACAACGGTACCAAATTTCGGGTACAAAACCATCTTTTGCTATCTCGTAATCTTGCAAAGTACAACCAATAAATTGTGGGGCAACTTTCTTTTTTTCTTTCAATTGCGGCACTTGCATCCACCACCGGTCACTAATTATGCTTTGAATAAAAATCATTTCTTCGGCATTTTCACCTGTGCATTTAAAAACATTGAAGTTTCTGCTTTGAACATTTGGATGGTCGTTAAATTTTGAATGAATGCCTTGAATGGTGTACCATATCATTTGTGCCAACTGCATTTGTTCGCTTTCTTGTTGGGTTTCTAATGCAAAATTGCTAAAGTAATGCACCATTATGTTGTTAGAAATACCAGCATATCTGCAAATGGCGCAAGCTTCATGATTGGTTAAACCATTGGGCAATTTTATTTCTGATTGGGTAAACTCTGAATGTTTGATACTTCTTAAATCAAACTCAAAGATATCTGCTTGTCTTAAAATAGGCTCGCAGTTTTCTATATTGCTTCTTATTTGCCCTAAAGACAAAGTGGTATTAAATGTTTCGCTTAAAAGCTGAGCATCCAATGTGTTATTCAAAAATGCCTGACTTGCAATAAATCCGCTGTGAAAATGTTTTTTCTTTTTGTTTAAAAGATAAATCAAACTATCGGATTCTAAATTCACAAAGGGAGAAACAAGGCTGTGGTTTATTTTTTTGAAATTCAATCCATTTACCAAACCTTCATTAATATTAATACCAGAACTACCAAGAATAATGAAACTTGCATTGTATTCCGAGAGAGTTAATAGAATCTCTGAAATGCCGGCATTGATGTTTGTAACCGTGCCATCGTGTTTTAAATTGCCTAAATCAAAAATATCTGTACCGCTAAATGGGTTGGAATACTTGTAAAAATATTGTCTTATTAAATCTGATTGACTAGTTAAACCAATTATTAAAATAGACTTTTGTGTTATTGCAGGAAATTTGCCAGAGTTTATGGCAACACTATCGGCAATACTGTCTT
>JBDNIM010000224.1:0-1437 GCA_041688295.1 Bacteroidia bacterium | reverse complement strand
TTATTATTATTTTTTTCAAAAATACAAAGCAGTTGTGCCCAAAACACAAACCCCAATTATGGCAATGAATATATTTTCTGTTTATTGGAAAACTATATTGCCTCAAACAGAGTGGTATTCAATATTAATCTAGAAAAAACACCGAGCAGAATAAAAATAGTTTCTGGCATTCAGGTTTTCGATAATTTTATTTATAGAAAAGATACCCAATTTGTTTTTAACACAACCACCACCCCAACGGCTGCCTTTTTTTCGCCAAATAAAAGTGTTACCATAACATCTAGCGAACCAATGGGACTTAGTGTGCTTAATAGTGCACAAAACAGCACTGACATCTCTTTTATTACCCCCACTAATCTAATACCTAAAAACCCTATTTACTATATTAACACTTACCGAGGCGAACAAAATTTATCTCTTTCTAATAGCTCGCTTTTTTCTATTGTGGGACTAGAAAATAATTGTCAAATTTCTATTTTATCAAGTGCGAATTCAAAGACAGGCTTATCGAAAGGCGTAGAATTTAAAATAACCTTAAGCAAAGGCCAAGTTTATAGAACCCAATCTTTAGACAGTCAATCATTCGCAGGCAGCAAAATATGGGTAAACAATGGCTGTAAAAAAATAGCCGTATTTGAAGGCGCACAATGTTCATTTGTGGAATATAACAATTCTAATTGCAGAGGATGCGACCACTTATATACCCAAAGCACTCCCGTTCAGTTTTTGGGCAAAAATTATACAACCATTCCTTTTCAAAAAAATCAACAAGGTTATATTTATCAAGTAGTTGCTTCGCAAAACGGTTCAGATATATTTGAAGACGGCCTTCTTATAGCAACGCTCAATGAAGGGGGAAATCTTAGTGTAAAAAACCTAGCAAACTTGTCTGTTTGCGTGAGTTCTAATCATCCAATATCGGTCTCTCAACTAATGAAGAGTGGCGGCTGCAATGGGCATATTAGTAATTTGGGCAATCCGAGTTTAATGACATTAACGCCAGACAATCAAACCATCAAAAATACTGGCTTCAGCTTTTTTACAACCAATAATATTGCCCCAACCACGACTGCTGCAAGCGAATTTTATCTAGGATTGGTTGCCCCTTTAAATAACGTTTCTTCCATTTTGCTTAATGGACTAAAAATTGACAGTTCGGCTTTTATTATAAAATGCAATAAGAAAGTGGGTTCAATCAAATTAAATGCCAATACGGCTTATTCAATTCAATCAAATACTGGATTTGTGGGTTATATTTATGCAAATGGGAAAGATGAAAGTTACGCTTCGGCCATATCTAAGGGAATTTCAAACTCTCAATTGGCATTTGTAATCAACAATGATGTTACAGAAACATGCGACTCTTTTTACAGTTTTTCATTCAATGCTCAATCAGATTCAAATGCTATTTTTAAATGGGATTTTGGTGATGGTACT
>JBDNIM010000223.1:0-2004 GCA_041688295.1 Bacteroidia bacterium | reverse complement strand
AGTACAATTTCTTGAGCGGAGATATAGCTTGAATATTGGACAATCTAGCGAAGCGCTGATTGGACTATATTGAAAGCATATTCTGTATTGTAAGGCTATCTATTTTTTTTGCAAAATTTTAGCACAAATTAAAGCCTAAAGTGCGTTTATTTTTTCAATCTCTTTCATCAATCTGTCTGTTTCGGAAAGTGCCACAATAATTTTTTGATAATGCAAAATATCATCAAACTCTAACTTTCTTTCTTTGCGATCTTTTAACCATTTTTGAGCTGGTTGGTAACCCCCAATGTAAAATTCCCAAGCTACTTGTGGAACATTGTCGAAATACTGTGTGTCGTTGATGTAAACTCGTCCTAAATTCCCCTCCTTTGGAGGGGTGCCCGAAGGGTGGGGTGGTTGTTCTCCTTCAACACCAATATTCTTACTATAATTATCAATGATATAATTCTCTAAATCATTCATTACTTTGCCCATATTTTGTAAAATATCTACAACAGGAATTCTAAATATCTGTAGTCCTAACGATTTTAAATAGTCTTCTCGTTTTTGATCATATTTTTCCTTGCCATCGTGGCTTGATCCATCAATTTCGACTACCAATCCTAACTTTTTTACATAAAAATCAACAATATAATTACCTATTATTCGCTGTCTATCAAAATCAATTTTATAAAAATTATTTTTATGCACTTGCATCCAAAACAACACTTCCGATAAATTTTCGGCATAGCGCAGTGCTTTTGCTCTTTCTTTTAATTTGGGGTTGTATGGTAATTCGAGTATAGAGTTATGATAAATTATGGTGTTTTTTATTGTGAAATAATTTGGCTTGTTTACCACCCCGCCTTGAAGGCACCCCTCCAAAGGAGGGGAATTTTCGAAGCGTGGTTTGCCAACTACATTATCTCCATCTTCGGGATATTGCGTAATGTATTTTTCAACGATAGGACTTTCTAATAAATGTATTTGTCTGATTGCACCGCCAAGTTTTACTAATTGCCAAAATGTATTTTTATCTTTTGGATAAGGCACTCTCGGAAAATCAATTTTTAAAAATTCTTTATATTTTTCTCTGTATGTTGGCGAATGTAAAACTGCATAGATATAATCTAAAATGTCAATTGGTGCAAAAGTGTCTTTGGTTGTTTCTTTTTCGTTTGTATAAATTAAACCCAATTTCTCTGCAATTTGCTTTACTATTTCAGAATTTAGATTTGGCGTTCTTTCTGCTGTTTGCCCGATGGTTTGCTGACCGTTGGTTTCGTGGTAGAGGTAAAGGGGAAATGCGTATGGATTTGCATTTGCAGTTTCTGTTATATGAAAATCAAAAATTTTGTTTGAAATAAAAGAATGTCTGTAGTCTTCTGATCTATGAGCTTTGTTTAATATTAAACCAATGTTTTCACCTTTAATAAAATGTTGCATAACATCTAAACGCCATCTCCAAAGAATTTTATTATCAAAATATGTGTATTTATTGTCAAACGGCCTATATGAGTAGCTAACAATTTTATTGGAATCAATTAATAGCTCTTTCTTGTTTGAAAGAATGAATGCAGCGTAATTCTTTCCTAAATTAAATTTTGTATTTAATTCTGCTTCAGAAGTTTCGTTATTTTTAAAATCGCATAATCTTTTTTCTAATTCACTTTTACTATCAGCAATAGCAAACTTGTCGCCCATCGTGACAATTCCAGTTACATTTTTTGAAAATAGTTCATCAACTCGGATCCATTTCTCATACTCTTCTCTGCCAACATCATTTTTAGGGATAAAAAAGAAATTAGGCTTATTAGGTTTTAGCTCTTGAAATTCAATAGTTTTTAAGTCGTTTTCAATTAGGAAATCATATTTCATTTCTCGTTTACCGAACAAATCAAAATGAAATACTTTACCTAATTCGTTTGACTTTTTCTTTCCTGTTTTTACAAAAATGTTAATTGAAACACCTTGCATAATATCAAATACATTGACATCAGCACTTCCATCAGGATGCTTTTCTTT
>JBDNIM010000222.1:0-5686 GCA_041688295.1 Bacteroidia bacterium | reverse complement strand
AGCTTTAATTTTACCTGAAGGCGGAACAAACATTATTAGTGGAGGTACTTTAAAAGCAAAAGTGGCTTTGGCTGCTTATGATAAAACAACTCAAGCAAATATGATGGTGAACGGAAGCCCTATTAAAGTTGAAGGTGGTTTAGGAATTATAAGCATGAATGTCAGCACTTTAGGTTCTTCTAAATTAACTGCAAAAATTGAATCAATTGATCCTGAAACAGGTAACCCAATTTGGTTGGATGCTGTACCTTTGGAATATACAGTTTACAAACCTTTTGCAACTATTTCTGCCGATGCAATGAATGTTTTATATATTGGATTGGATAACCCAATGACAATCTCTGTTCCTGGAGTAACTCCTTCAAATACCAGTGTTTCCGCTGGTGCTGGATTAACACTTTCAAAAACAGGGGATGGTAAATATAAAGCAACTGTGGCTGCTGGAAATAGAGAAACAACTATTTCAGTAAGTGCTAAAATGCCCGATGGAACAACAAAAGCGATGGGTTCTATGAAATTTAGAATTAAACAAGTGCCAAAACCTGAAGCAATGCTTGGGAATTTGTCTTCTGGCGCTCAGCCTAAAGAAATTATTATGGCTCAAGGTTTCCTAAACGCTGTAATGTCTGGTTTTGTTTATGAAGATGTTAGATATGCCATCACTAGATATAAAGTTATATTAGCTTCCAAAAAAGAAGGTATGCGTGAAGCATCTGGTTCTGGAAATAATTTAGCAGCAATTAAAGGTTTAATTGGCAATGCTAAAAAAGGAGATATCTTGGTAATAGAAAGTATTTATGCTAGAGGTCCTGGAGGTGAGCGTCTCTTAAATCCGCTTACATTTACAATTCAATAAAAAAGAAATATGAAAAATATAGTTTTAATATGTACTCTGTTTACAGCTAGTTTGGGGTTTTCTCAAGTAGATTATTCAGAATTAATTACAAGTGGCGAGCACAACAGTTATGTTAAAACTGCTGTTAGAGAAAGACCTGTTATTGCTTATCCTTATCTAAGAGAAGCTGATGTTAAGTTTTCTAGACGGGTGATCAGATGTATTGATGTTCGTCAAAAAATGAACAAACAACTTGAATGGCCTAGAAATCCTTTGAACAAGTTTTTCTATGATAAATTGTCAATTGGATATGAAAATGGCGGAATCAGAGCTTATACAAACGATTCATTACAATCAATTTATACAGCTGAACAATTTGTTATGAGAGGTGGCACTGAAAGACCCTATTTTGTTCAAACAAATCCTGATGATCCTGAAGAAGGTTATGATTCTATTATTGTTATCCCTTACAAATGGACTGATATTAAAAAATACTATGTTCTTGAAGATTGGATTTTTGATTATAAATACTCTGTTTTTAAACCAAGAATACTTGCAATTGCGCCAATTTTTGCACCTACTGTTGGTGGAGTTGCTTTTGGAGAACAAGCTTTATGTTGGATGAAAATGGACGAAATTCGCCCAATGCTTGTAAACTTAGAGATGTTTAACAGATACAACGATGCAGCAAGATTAAGCTATGATGATTTCTTTCAAATGAGAATTTTTGATAGCTATATTGTTTATGAATCGAATATGTATGACAACTATCTTAGTCGGTATCAAGAGTTTTCTGAAGACACTTATGCAACGCTGCTAAAGGGTGAAGAAATTAAAAACGATTTGTTTATCTTTGAACATGATTTGTGGCAGTATTAAAATATAATAACTAACAAAAAAAGTCTCAATATTTAAAAGTATTGAGGCTTTTTTTTGTACTATGATTTTTGTTATTATTTAATCTACAAAGATTATCTTTGCGGTTCAATATGTCTAAAGTTAGAGTAAGATTTGCCCCTAGTCCCACAGGTCCATTGCACATTGGTGGTGTGCGTACAGCATTGTTCAATTATCTTTTTGCTAAACAAAACGGTGGAGACATGATTTTAAGAATAGAAGACACCGACCAAGCCCATTTTGTATCTGGAGCAGAGCAGTATATTGTAGATTCTTTAAACTGGTTTGGTATAAAATTTGATGAAGGTACACATATTGGTGGGCCTTACGCGCCTTATAGACAAAGCGACAGAAAGGCTATTTATAGACAATATGCAGATCAATTAATTAACTCAGGACATGCATACTATGCTTTTGATTCGACAGAAGACTTGGATGAAATGCGTGAAAAATTAAAAGCAGGTGGAATGTCGCCACAATATGATTCTATCAGCAGAATGAATATGAATAATTCATTAACACTTTCTGATGATGATGTTAAAGCTAAATTGGAAGCAGGTGAGCCTTATGTAATTCGATTGAAATTGCCAAGAAAAGAAGAGGTTCGTTTTCATGATTTGATTAGAGGATGGGTTGTGGTTCAAACAAGCGCCATGGATGATAAAGTTTTATTTAAGAGTGATGGAATGCCGACTTATCATTTGGCAAATGTTGTAGATGATTACATGATGAAAATAACCCATGTTATTAGAGGTGAAGAGTGGTTGCCTTCTGCGCCACTTCATGTTAAGTTATATGAATATTTAGGTTGGGCTGATTCGATGCCTAAGTTTGCGCACTTGCCTTTGATTTTAAAACCCGATGGCAATGGTAAATTAAGCAAAAGAGATGGTGATAGACTTGGTTTCCCTGTTTTTCCTTTGCAATGGACTGATCTTGTAACCAAAGAAATTAGCAGTGGTTATAAAGAAAAAGGATATGAACCTGAAGGTGTTTTAAATATGTTAGCTTTGCTTGGTTGGCACACATCAGACAATAGAGAAATTTTTAGTCTTGATGAGCTTATTCAATTGTTCTCTATTGAAAAAATTAGTAAAAATGGCGCTAAGTTTGATCCTGAAAAAGCAAAATGGTTTAATCACCAACAATTAATTTTAAAAGACAATGATGTGTTGGCAAAAGATGTTTTAGAGCAATTAGAAGCCAAAGGCGTAAAAACTAATTTAGAATATGTAACTAAAGTTGTTGCATTAATTAAAGAGAAAGTTGGTTTTAAATATGAATTGATCGAGAAAAGCGATTACTTTTTTAATTTGCCTAAATCTTATGACCCGCAAGTTATTGCTAAAAAATGGAATGATGTTTCAGTAGCTTATTTGAACGATTTTTCAAATGCGTTAGCAAGGGCACAAGTTTCTAAATCTACCGATATAGAACATTTTTTTAAAACATTGGCTAATGAAAAAGGGGTAAACCCAGGTGCTGTCATGCAGCCCTTGCGAGTTGCAATTACAGGTGAAGGAGGTGGGCCACCATTGTTTGAAATCATTGAGTTATTGGGTGTAGAAAATACAATTGCAAGAATACAAGCTGCCATAAAATTAAATCCATTGTCTATTTAAACATTGATGCGCTCTAAAATTTCAGTCTTTTTTATTCTTTTATTTCTGACATCATGCAGAATTGTAACTTTTGACAAACTGCCTGGAACCGTTTTGCCTTCATTTCCTAAAACTATGCAAGGCCGTTATTTGGAGGTTATTAAAAATAATGGCGTGAAGGATTCTCAAATTATTACGATTAATGAAAAAGCAATTTATTCTAATAAGTATTTAAGCAAACAACTCATTAATATATATGATAGCAGTTATGTTATTAGTCAACTCAATGAATTTTATTTTGTAAATATTCCTGTTTCTGACTCTTCTATGTTTTCAAAATGGATGGTATTACCATTTCAGTTCGACAAGAAATATTTGTATATTTATGAGTATGAATTAAATAAAAAAACGATTAGAAGATTGTACCGCTTCGGTATTAAGAATATTCATAATAGCGAAAATTATTTTAAAATGAATGATATTGCATTAGAAAAATATAGCAAAAAATATTGTAAAAAGAGGAAAGCTAAAAAATTTAAAAGAATTAATTAAAAATGAACACAAACAGACCGATAAGAGTTTTGGTTGCAAAAGTTGGACTAGATGGCCATGACAGAGGCGCAAAAGTTATAGCCAGTTCTTTGCGTGATGCTGGAATGGAGGTTATTTACACAGGACTAAGGCAAACGCCCGAAATGGTAGTTAATACTGCATTGCAAGAGGATGTTGATGTTATTGGAATTAGTATTTTGTCTGGAGCGCACAACACCGTTTTTCCTAAAGTGATAGATTTTTTGAAAGCAAAGGAAATGAAAGATGTTCTATTAATTGGTGGAGGCATTATTCCTGATGAGGACATGGACACTCTAAATGAACAAGGTGTTGCAAAATTGTTTCCTCCAGGCACTAATACGGCCGAAATTATTTCTTATATCAAAACATGGGTAGCCGAAAATCGTAGTTTTTAAATCAACTTTTTAACAAATAAACATAAAGTAATTAAATAATAAATGAATATGAAAGAAGTATATATCGTATCGGCAGTTAGAACTGCAATAGGAAGTTTTATGGGCAGTTTATCTACTGTTCCTGCTCCTAAAATTGGTGCTGCTGCAATTAAAGGCGCATTAGAAAAAATTAATTTGAGTCCAAACGAAGTGGAAGAAATTTATTTTGGCTCAGTTTTACAAGCAGGATTGGGACAAGCTCCAGCAAGACAAGCCGCAAAATTTGCAGGATTACCAAACACAGTGCAAGCAACTACCGTAAATAAAGTTTGTGCGAGCGGCATGAAATCTATTTCATTAGCGGCACAGCAAATTATGACCGGCATGGCAGATGTTGTTATTGCAGGAGGCATGGAAAATATGAGTCTTGTTCCTCATTACATGATGGGCAGCAGGGTTGGTTATAAATTTGGAAATGCAACAATTACAGATGGTTTAACCAATGACGGTTTGCTTGATGTTTATAATCAACAAGTGATGGGATATTGTGCTGATTTATGTGCTACGGAATATAAAATATCTAGAGAAACACAAGATGCTTTTGCAATAAACTCATATAAAACTTCGGCTAAATCATGGGAGGATGGAAAATTTAATGAAGAAGTGGTGCCAGTTGAGATTGTTGACAGAAAAGGCGGTGTAACTATTTTTAATCACGATGAAGAGTATAAAAATGTAAAATTTGATAAAATTACTGGATTAAAACCTGCTTTTAGCAAAGATGGCACTGTAACAGCGGCCAATGCAAGTACGCTTAATGATGGTGCGGCTGCATTAATTCTAATGAGTAAAGAAAAAATGGAAGCTTTGGGCTTAAAACCAATTGCTAAAATTAGAGGATTTGCAGATGCAGAACACGAGCCAGAGTGGTTTACAACGGCACCAAGCAAAGCAATGCCAAAAGCAGCAAAAAATGCAGGTGTTGAGTTGTCTGAGATATATTTTTTTGAATTTAATGAGGCATTTTCGGTGGTCGGTTTGGTAAACTATCAAATTTTGAATATTGCAGCTGATAAAGTGAATGTTAATGGTGGAGCTGTTTCTTTGGGACACCCTTTGGGAGCAAGTGGCGCAAGAATCATTGTTACTCTTATTAATGTTTTGAAACAAAACAATGGAAAACTTGGTGGTGCAGCCATTTGCAATGGTGGAGGCGGAGCAAGCGCAATGGTCATTGAGCTAATTTAAAGTTAAAACACAATTTTTGGCATAATTTTTCATTATGTAATTGTATGATAGTCTTAAAAAAGTATTTCTTTGTAATTGGTGTTTTGTTTTTTATTAATAATACTAAAGCACAGGAAAGCAGTGTTTACTTAAAAAATATTACGGACAGTATTCGATTT
>JBDNIM010000025.1:0-2286 GCA_041688295.1 Bacteroidia bacterium | reverse complement strand
TTTGGCACTTCTTTCAAACCCTTATTTTTAACATTATTGAAGTCATGAATTTTAATTTAAAAATAAAAATGGCTTTTTAAGGCTCGACTAATTATCGTAGGTTCGTCCATGTGATTATAATGCCAACTGTTAGGATATTTGCCTCCAATTCTTGCCAAATCTGGCCCAGTTCTTTTGCTTCCCCATTGGAAAGGATGGTCATATACAAATTCTCCTGCTTTAGAATATTCTCCATAGCGCGCCTCTTCGTCTCTGAAAGGGCGAATCATTTGCGAATGGCAAGTGTAGCAACCTTCTCTAACATAAATATCTCTGCCTTGGAGTTCTAAAGGCGTGTATGGTTTTACACTTGCAATTGTTGGCACATTGCTATCTATTAAGAATGTAGGAATAATTTCTATTGCGCCTCCAATTGACACGACAATTAAACTTAAAACCAACATTTGAACTGGTTTTCTTTCTATCCAACTGTGCCAATGTGCAGTTGATGTTTCTGGCATCGGCTGATCTTTCAATGCTAGGCCTTCTGCCGCTTCATTGTTTACAAAAGCGCCTTTTTTCATTGTTTTTATTAAGTTATATGCCGCTAAGAAAATCCCTATAAAATACAAGGTTCCACCTATTGCTCTTGCTAAATACATTGGCACAACATGGGTCACTGTTTCTAAAAAACTATATTGTAATTGGCCACTTGCTGTAAAAGTTTTCCACATGATGCTTTGAGAAAATGCAGCCCAATATAAAGGAATTGCATATAACAAAATGCCTATTGTGCCCAATAAAAAGTGAGAATTTGCTAGTTTTTTAGAATATAATTCTGTGTTCCACATTCTTGGTACTAAATAATAAAGCATTGCAAAAATTATGAATCCATTCCAACCCAAAGCGCCAATATGAACATGCCCAATTGTCCAATCCGTGTAATGACTAATGGCATTTACATTTTTTAGTGACATCATCGGCCCCTCGAAAGTGGACATACCATAACAAGTTAATGCCACTACCCACATTTTTAAAATGGGTTCGTCTCTCACTCTATCCCACGCACCTCTAATTGTATATAGTCCATTTAACATTCCGCCCCAACTTGGCAAAATTAGCATCATGCTAAACACAGTTCCTAAAACTTGTGCCCATTCTGGCAAAGCGGTATAAAGCAAATGGTGTGGCCCTGCCCAAATATATAAAAATATTAATGCCCAAAAGTGAATAATACTCCAACGGTAAGAATAAATTGGTCTATTGGCTGCTTTTGGAACAAAATAATACATGAGTCCCAAAAACGGTGTTGTTAGGAAAAAGGCAACCGCATTGTGACCATACCACCACTGAACCAAAGCATCTTGAACACCCGCAAAAAGGGTATAACTTTTGGTTAAAGAAACTGGAATTGACAATGAGTTTACAATGTGCAACAAGGCCACTGTTACCCAAGTGCCAATAAAAAACCACATGGCAACATAAAGGTGGCGCTCTCTTCTTTTCAGAATTGTTCCAAACATATTAATACCATAAACGACCCAAATCAAGGTAATTAAAATATCAATTGGCCATTCAAGTTCTGCATATTCTTTGCCTGTTGTGTAACCCATAAACAAGGATATTGCACCTATTAAAATAATCAACTGCCATCCCCATAAATGAATTTTACTTAAGGTATCGTTAAATGCTCTTGCTTTTAAAACCCTTTGCATAATAAAATACGACCCTGCAAAAATTGCGTTCCCAACAAATGCAAAAATAACTGCATTCGTGTGAATGGGTCTTAATCTACCAAAAGTTGTGTAAGGAATTCCTAAATTCAGTTCCGGAAAAACCAATTCAAATGCGATGATAACACCTATCAGCATTCCAATAACGCCCCAAAACATTGTGGCAATTCCAAATTGTTTAACAATATTGTTGTCGTAATAAAATTTTTCTACTTGCATTCTATATATTTATTTATTTTTTGTATTTATCTTTAATATCATTGTCGTCAAAAAGGATTCTATTGGCAGGAGAGAAATCATCGTCAAACTGACCGCTTTTTACACTCCATAAGTATGCCAACAAAAAAATTATGGCAACCAATAAACTAAGCGAAAGAAGCACTATAATTACAATCATATTTCTTTTTTAAATATAGTTCAAAATTATTATTGTTTTTTTATCATTGTTGTCCGATAAAAAAGTAGCCTAAATAAGGCTACTTTTTATTTTTGTAATTTTGTAGTTCTTAAGCAACAAAATTAACATGAGCAAAAGTAACTATTTTTCATCAAAATCGGTTTTCGGACAGCTGAT
>JBDNIM010000221.1:0-2095 GCA_041688295.1 Bacteroidia bacterium | reverse complement strand
TGCAAATATCTTATGGATTTGTGCTAATGACACAACACAGCATTAGAAGTGAAAAACTGAGTGGACAGAAAAGTATCGGAGATTACCAATTTTCGGAAAATAATTACACCAAAAGCTGGGTGAAAAGGAGCTGCTTTAGCTTTGGTTACTCTATTCCGTTATACAATTAAATAAAAATATTGAAAAATATGCTTTAATTGCAACCCAATTTATGAAAACAAAACTAATCATGTTGAATTTTTTTAATTTTCTACTGAAAATAGAGCGTAAATTTTCTGCACTTCCTACTTTGCCTACTAAAATTGATAGATGGAGTATTGGATACGACATAAATTTTAGAATTACATTAGCAAATTTAATAGATTAAAAAGAATGGATAAATATTTTTTGGCAGTTAGTTATTTTGAAAATGTCGAACCTATTACAGCAAATTATCAATGGGTTAAGTATATTGGCATTCAATTTACAGAAAAATTATGTTACAATGCTAAAACTTTATTGCATGATGAAGCGAATAGAAAAAATATTTTAAGTCATTTTGAAATTTTAAAGCAAAAGGAAAATTCAATTATTGTTTTGTTTTTAATGGGACAAGCAAGTAAAAATAATTTTTTGAATGGTCAATTTGAGCCTCTAGATGATTTACAAGACGAATATTTTAAGCTCTTTGCTAACGAAAAACTGTTAGATGATGAAATTCATTCTTTTAGAAAATCCCTTCACTCTTCTAATACACTGTATGTTTTTGTTAATTCTTGTTATGCTAGTGGTATGGAAAAGAATAATATTTTAACTAATTCAATTCATTCAAATTTAGAACCATATATTTTTGAATTTTCTAAATTGAAATTATTTAAAAAAAATGAAAATAAAGATTATGAATGCGATAATATTTATTTTTACAATGTTGAAGAAAATCAATCAGCAACTACGGATGATATATTAAATTTATTGATATTATTACCAAATCAAATTAAATGTAATACGCCAAAAAATTTAAAAGAGTTATTGGTTTTGATGAATTTAAATAAAGTACAATTTAAACCAAGTATAACAATTCAAGAACAAGAACAAATAAAATCAATTTAAAATTATGAATACAACAGAAAACAAAATCAATTCAAGTATGTGTCAATATCCAAATCCTATAGAATTTGATGGCATAGCTAGCATTCAATTAAATGCAATGCCACAAGGCGTTAACTGGCAATATACATTGTTAATAACAATGTATCCTGGAGCAAATTATCACCCAGTAGTGGTTTTTGAAAATTTTATCAATTTAGAAACTAATCAATCCTGCAATACAGCCGATTTAAATTGTTTGCCCCAAATAGTTGATATCGAATTTAAAGATGGACTTACTAATCTGCAATTTTCATATAATATTAGTAATGCCGATTATCAACCATGCTGTCCAGCACATTTGGCAGACCCACTTTTCAAAAATTGCGAAGCAGCCCCTCGTGCAACCTGTATAACAATTTCACCGAATAAAACACCTATAAAATTAGATTTAGAATTAAGTGTAAAAAAAGTTGGCAATCCTGCTCAAAAACTTAAAATACCTTACGATAAAGCAAGGCATAATGGTTAATCTATGAAAAATTCAAGATTCTTAATTTATTGCTGTTGTATTTTTTTTGCCTGTCAATTGGGTAATAAAAATGTGCCATTAGATTTAGAATCAATTAAATATTTAAGGCAAAACTATCCGGATAGTTTTCTTTTATATGCTAAAAATGAAATTAAAAATTCAAAACAAGAGGCTATAGATAAATCAAATATATTAACACAACTTGGGCATTATTATTATGACAATTCTGCTTTAGATAGTGCTTATGAATTTTATCAAAAAGCGTACACCATAAGAGAACAAATAGGCGATAAAGAAGCGCAGGCTAACTCAATGGCAAGTATGGCAGATGTTTTAACAGAGAAAGGGTTGCATGACTCTGCAATGATTTTGTATGAATCACTTATAAAAGTGAGGACAAATAAAGAAAATATTAATGATGATTATTGCAACTTAGCAGGGCTTTAATCAAATTCTGGTAATAATGTATTTGCACAAAAGTGTTTTCAAAAAACCATA
>JBDNIM010000220.1:0-4041 GCA_041688295.1 Bacteroidia bacterium | reverse complement strand
GGATTAGATTCTGCCGTCAACTTTGGCGACCCTTCTCAATATGGGCTAAATCACGCTTTAAGCCCTTCGCTAAATAACATGCATTGGGGTTGGGCTGGTGGTTATATTTTCAATGTCGTGGAAGGCTATTTTAACAACAAAGGTTCAAAAGCTTTTTCTTTTCACATAGCAATATTAAAAAACAGAAGGACCAATAATTTTGCACAGAACTTTAATGTTACAAAAAATGGAACAATGACCTTTGAGATAAATGCCGACAAATATTTTACCAATGTTATTAATTACAGTTTAATAATTGATGGTTCAATGTCGCATTCTGGAAATGTTGACCCAATTATGGACAGATTTATTCAAAACGCACCAGGGGTTATAGAATTTGTTAATTATAGTGAAAATTAAAATATACTTATCGCTCGTTTTATTTGGTTCGTTGTTGCTTTTTAAAAGCTGCATAAAAGACCCGCAAATTGACACCAATAAGTCTCAATTGGGCATAACTCCCTATATTATTGAAAGAAACCCAGGGTATCCGCCATTGCTTTTACCGATAGACAATCCTTTGACAGAACAAGGAGTGGCTTTGGGCAGAATGCTATTTTTCGACCCAATTTTATCTAAAGATAGCACTATTTCTTGCAACACATGTCATATTCAAAACAGAGCATTTGCCGAAAGTAGAAAAACAAGCAGAGGGATTAGAGGGCAAATAGGCACACGCAATGCCATGCCATTGTATAACCTCATGTGGCAAAAAAGATTTTTTTGGGACGGAAGAGAGAATATTTTAAGAGACCAAATATTGGGACCAATTCAAGAACACAACGAAATGGATATGAATTTATTTAATTTAGCGTTAAAACTAAATGCTTCTAACAGATATTTGCCATTATTTAAAAGGGCTTTTGGGGTTCAAAACATTACACCAAGTGAGGTAAGCAAGGCTTTGGAGCAGTTTTTGATTACAATGATTTCTTTCAATTCTAAAATTGACCAATTGAGAGGCCGCACAGACTCGTTGAATGTTGTAAGTGCCTCCGCTTTGCGTGGGTTAAATTTATTTATGAAACCTGTTGAAGATGGCGGAGCAGATTGTTTTCATTGCCACAGCAATATGCCGTTTTTTGGCGTTACAAGCGCTGCCGAATCAATGTCCAACAATGGTTTAGATGAAGATTTTATAGACAAGGGTTTTGGCAATGTAACAGGCCGACCAACGGATAATGGAAAATTTAAAATTCCAAGTTTGAGGAATGTTGCCCTTTCTGCGCCATACATGCACGATGGAAGATTTGCAACTTTAGAGGATGTTGTGGATTTTTACTCAGACCAAGTAAAATTTAATTCGCCCAATTTGGATATAAACATTGCAGCACACGGCAAACAACTTAGTTTAACACAGCAACAAAAAGATGATTTGGTTGAGTTTTTAAGACATCTTACAGACAATGAATTTATTAACAATCCAAAATTTAAAAATCCTTTTTAAAACAATAAATTATCAATAATTAATATTTTATTAGCTAGTATTCAATAAAATGGTTTAATTTTGAACATGTTTTGTAAGAAATGGCTATTTGGCATAATCGCCTCATTATTGTTGGTTTTTGGGTTTAAAGCAGTTGACAATTTTTTTGAATTAAGCAAGAATATTGAAATTTTTGGTGCTGTTTATAAAACTGTAAATAGTGATTATGTGGACGAGCCAAAGCCAGGAGAATTGATGAAGGTAGGTATAGATGCAATGTTGGCATCACTCGACCCATACACAAATTTTTATTCGGAAAGCGAAGCCGTAGATGCAATGATTATGCGCAGCGGAGAGTATGGCGGAGTGGGTTGTCAAAGTGTAAAAAGAGGAGATTATATTTATATTACCTCTGTTTTCAAAGGATTGGCGGCCGACAAAGCAGGTTTGAGAGTGGGCGACAAAGTAACAGAAATAAACGGCAAAAGCTTTTTTACAAGAAGTATGGATGAGTATTCTAATGCCATAAAAGGAACACCAAATAGCAGAGTTAATTTAACTGTGGAAAGAGATGGGAAGCCAATTAGCTTAGAAATTTCGAGAGAAGAAATTAAAATAAAAAACATTGCCTATTTTGGACTAATAAATTCAGAAACTGGTTATATCAGACTTGAGCATTTTTTGCAAGGCGCTGGAGCAGAGGTGAAAGATGCTTTGATAAGTCTGAAAGCCAAAGGAGCAAAGCAAGTTGTTTTAGATTTAAGGGATAATGGGGGTGGCTTATTGAACGAGGCTGTCAATATCGTTAATGTTTTTGTGGATGGCGGACAATTGGTAACCTACTCTAAAGGAAGAACGAAAGAGGCCAACAGAAACTACTTAACTTTGGACCCTGCAACGGACACTAAAATTCCATTGGTGGTTTTAATTAACAATCGTTCTGCTTCTGCTAGCGAAATTGTGAGTGGCGCCATTCAAGATTTTGATAGAGGGGTTGTTATAGGGGTAAATTCTTTTGGAAAAGGATTGGTTCAAAATGTAAAAGCATTGGTTTATAGAACACAAATGAAAGTTACCATTGCCAAATATTACATCCCATCGGGCAGGTGTATTCAAGAGTTGGATTATGGCAAAAAAGGAAAAGATGGCAAAGCCACTATTTTACCAGATAGTCTTAGAAAAAAATTCAAAACAAAAAATGGGCGAATTGTTTTAGATGGCGGTGGTGTGAAACCAGATATTATTGAAGAGGCCGTAAAACTTAGCAAAACTGCTCAACTGCTCGAAAAAAACTATTTGGTTTTTGATTATGCTACATTATATAGAAACAAAAATGAATCGATTGGTAATTTAAATGCGTTTATAATTAGTGACAAAGACTTTGAAGATTTTGTAAACTTTGTGAAACTCGAAGACTTTAAAGAAAAATCAGATGTTGAAAAACAGCTAATCGCCTTAAAACAAGCAGCTGAAAAAGACAACTCATTTGCGCCTATTAGTATCGATGTTCAATCTATTCAATTGAAATTGAAAGAGCAATTTATAAAAGATGTGTTAACTCAAAAAATAGAACTAAAAAGATTGATAAGTAATGAAATTATTAGGCGCTACTATTATGAAGAATCTTTGTTTTTAAACTCTTTTACACAAGACAAGAATATTTTAAAGGCATTAGAAATTTTTTCTTCGCCTATAAATTATCAATCTGTTTTAACTGTTAAATAGTGGACTTCCAACTAATTTTACTTTTCTTTATTTCGGGGGTAATTGGTGGCTTTTTGGCAGGATTGTTAGGTGTCGGGGGCGGTGTGGTTTTTGTGCCTGTAATTCAATATTTTATTAAAGACAAAGTTGCGGATGATGATTTTGTAGCATATACTATTGCCAATAGTTTGTTTATTATTTTTATCGTAGGTGTTTTTGGCTGGTATGAGCAGTTAAAGGTTAAAAACACTGACTCAAAAACCAGTCTTATTGTTGGATTTACGGCAGTAATAACATCATTAATTACTAGCTATTTAATCAAAGAATTTAATATTACGGACAAAAGAATTTTTAATTCGTTTTTCACCATTTTAATAATTTTAACGGTTGTAAGAATGCTGATGAGCTATTTTTTAAAACAAAAAGATCCTGAAAAAGTCGTTTTACCATCCGTAAAATATTTAATGCCTATTGGATTTATTACAGGGGCTGTTACTGCTTTAACAGGATTAGGCGGAGGTGTCATTATGGTGCCCTATTTCAACAAAGTGCTAAAATTGCCCATAAAATTCTCTACAGGTTTGTCGCTATCCATTATACCTATTATTGCATTGCCATTAATTGTGTTTTATTTAATCATTGGCCCTAAAGAAATAATGGGTGGAGGGTTCCAAACTGGTTATATCATGTGGCAAGTAGTTTTACCTATTGGATTCATTGCAGCATTTTCGGCAAAATATGGTGTCAAGTTTGCTCAGAAAAGAAAACCACAAACTATTTTACTAATATTTATTGTTTTTGTTAGCCTAACACTTTTAAAGGTTTGGCTAGCCTAAAGTGCAAATAAAATAGTTCACTCACTTTGTTCGTTT
>JBDNIM010000219.1:0-3511 GCA_041688295.1 Bacteroidia bacterium | reverse complement strand
GTTATTGCAGCTAAAGCCATTGCTTTTGGCGAAGCTTTAACGGATGAATACAAAAACTACATGCACCAAGTGAAAATTAATGCAAAAACTTTGGCACAGGCAATGGTAGATTTAGGATACAAGGTTATTTCAGGAGGAACTGAAAACCATTTAATGTTAATTGATTTGCGCCCAAAAGCAGATGATTTAACTGGAAAATTAGCCGAAAATACTTTGGTAAAATGCGATATAACAGTTAATAAGAATACTGTGCCTTTCGAAACCCGTTCGCCATTTGTTACATCCGGTATTCGTTTAGGAACGCCTGCCGTTACAACAAGAGGAATGAAAGAAGACGATATGAAAAAAATAGCCTCTTTAATTGATAGAGCATTAATGAACCATAGCAACGATGCAATTTTAAGTGAAATAAAAAACGAGATCAATAAATGGATGAAAAATTTCCCATTATATGGCTAAATTGTTCCTTTTTTTATCATTTTTAAATTGATATGTTATGCAATTAGTTAAAACACTTCTGTTAACGCTTGCTTTTATTAGTTTATTGTTTCAAAAGATTGTAACTCTAGATAACCCTTTGATTGATATAGTCTTAAAATCACTATATCTTATTATTTTAGTGTTTTGGATACTTGTTTCAATTATTTTCAAAGAAAAAATTGTTTTAAAGGCAAATATTATCAATCCATTTTTGATTATTAGTATCAGATTCTTCAGGCAGATAGCCAGTTTTTTAATAATTGCTGCTGCTTTTTTAAGGTATAAAAATTTTGCGTGGGCAGATTACGCAATGCTTTTGGGCATTGGATTAATGGCAACACATTTTTGGACAATATATTATTGCAAATCAAACAAAGAAAACCATTCTGAAATAATAGATGATATAGATTAAAAACTCAAAACTAGGTGTATTTCCCTTTGTGTTTTTCTTTTATATCGCTTGTGATTTCTCTCACCTCTTGTTCCTTATCCAAATGACTGATAAACAATATATCGTGGCTATCAACAATCAGCATATTATCTAATCCTTCAACAACAATTAATTTGTTTTCTGAATCTTCTTCTAAAATAAGGCAATTACTTGTATTGTATGTTTCAATGAATTTACCGTGTTTCATGTTGCCATTTTCATCTTTATCTCTAATACTGTATAAAGATTTCCATGTGCCTAGGTCGCTCCATCCAAAATTTACAGGCATAATGGCCGCTATTTTTGTTTTTTCTAAAATTGCGTAATCAATAGATATTGCTTTGCAAAGAGGGTATTGGTTATTAATAAAAGTTGCCTCTTGGTCGGTATTAAATTTTTTATGACCTTTTTTAAATAATTCATACATTTCATTTTGATGAATTTCAAATTCCTTTAAAATGTCTTTTGCTTTCCAAATAAAAATGCCACTGTTCCATAAAAAATCGCCACTTTCTAAAAAAGTTTTAGCCAATTCTAAATTTGGTTTTTCTGTAAAAGTTTTCACTTTATAAACACCTTTACAATTTTTTTCTTCGGCTTCAATGTGCTGAATATATCCATATCCTGTGTCTGGTCTATTGGGCTGAATACCTAAAGTAAGCAACATTTGATTGTTAATGACATATTTAAAACTTTGACTTATTTTTTCAACAAAATCTTTTTCATCCAATATTAAATGATCGCTAGGTGCAAAAACAATGTTTGCATTTGGGTTCTTTGCAAAAATCTTAAAACTAGCATAAATAACACAAGGTGCAGTATTCATTGCCGCTGGCTCGTCAATAATATTTGAAAATGGTATTTCAGGTATTTGTTCGCTTACTAATAATGCGTAGTTTACATTGGTTATAACATAAATATTCTCTGGCTCAACAATTGTAGAAAATCTATCAAATGTCATGCGCAATAAGGATTTTCCCAATCCTAAAATATCGTGAAATTGTTTGGGATAGCTTTTTTTACTCAATGGCCAAAAACGGCTTCCTATTCCGCCCGCCATTATTACTACATAATTATCTTTTTTTTTAATCATTCTTATAAAAGTCCTTCTTTATTTAAATCGTGAATATGTATCATACCAAAATATTCATTGTTTTTAGTAACAATTATTTGGCTTATTTTCTTTTCTTTCATCAATTCTGTACAATTGATGGCCAATTCTTGTTCATCAATTGTAATTGGATGCTTGCTCATAATGTCTTTTGCCTTCACATCATTTAAAGTCAAGTTATTTTCTATCATTCTTCTAATATCTCCATCTGTAATCATGCCAACAATTTTATTGTTTTCTATAACGGCAGTTGCTCCCATCCTGTTTTTTGAAATATTTATAATAATCTCTTTAACAGAAGTATTGATGTCAACTTTTGGCTTATAGTTGTTTTCTGCAATATTTCCACAAGTTAAAAAAAGTTGTTTTCCTAAGCTGCCTCCAGGATGGTATTTTGAAAAATCGGACGATGTGAATTTTCTACTTTGTAAAAGAGCGACTGCCAAAGCATCTCCCATTATTAGTTGTGCGGTAGTGCTTGTAGTCGGTGCCAAATTATTAGGACATGCTTCTTTTTGAATCGTTACATCTAATATATAATTTGCTGATAATGCTAAATCAGAATGTTTATTTCCAACAATGGCAACTAAAGCATTTCCGAATTTTTTGATTAATGGACACAATGCTTTAATTTCTGGTGTATTGCCGCTTTTTGAAATAACAATAACGACATCGTTTTTTTGAATAATACCCAAATCACCATGAATGGCATCGGCAGCGTGCATAAATATAGAAGGTGTTCCTGTTGAATTAAGTGTTGCAACAATTTTTTGAGCAATAATAGCACTTTTCCCAATTCCAGAAATAATAACCCTGCCATCAGAATTTAAAATAAGTTCAACGACATAAGCAAAATCATCAGAAATATTTTCAACTATCTTGGAAATTTCACTTATTTCTTGCAAAATAGTTTGTTTCCCAAGTTGAATAATAGTTTTAAAATCGTAGGTTAAAGACATATACAAATCCGTAAATATTGGATGCAAATTTAGTAAAAAAAAATTGATGAAAAATTATTAAAATAAATTTGGTCATATTGTAGATTAGTATTAATTTAGTGTACTAATTTAAAGGTAAAAATAAAGAGACATGAGTATAGCAAATAAGTCAATGAATGCAAAGGATGCACTGAAAAAGTTCTTTGGTTTTGATGGGTTCAAAGGCAACCAAGAAGCCGTAATAAATAGCGTTTTGAATGGGGATGATTGTTTTGTGATTATGCCAACTGGTGCAGGAAAATCACTTTGTTATCAGTTGCCAGCATTGATGAAGGAAGGAACAGCCATTGTTATTTCTCCATTAATAGCGTTGATGAAAAATCAAGTTGATAGCATCAGAGGGTTTGGTGATAGTGACAATATTGCCCATTTTTTAAACTCATCCTTAACAAAAACAGAAATTGCTAAAGTGAAGGAAGATATGCAGCAAAAAAACACAAAGCTGCTTTATATTGCTCCAGAAACTTTGAAAAAAGAAGAAACCATTGATTT
>JBDNIM010000218.1:0-14585 GCA_041688295.1 Bacteroidia bacterium | reverse complement strand
GCCGATTATGTTTTGGGTGGATATGGTACAGGTGCTGTTATGGCAGTGCCTGCGCATGATAGCAGAGATTATGCTTTTGCTAAGTATTTTGATTTACCTATTTTAGAAGTGGTTTCTAAAGAAAAAAGCGATACTCTGAAAAATGTTGAAAATGGCTTAACCTCAGATAACACCTCACCCCTACCTCTCTCTAAGCATAGCCTAGACACACCAAGGAGAGGGGAACTGGATTCTGATTCTCCATTTGGATATTACACAACTGACAAAGTTTTATTTGCAAAATTGATTGATTTTGCAAAAAGCCATAGATCTTCGCCTACTAAAGAAGAGGAAAAGGTATGGGAAATAATAAGAAACAAACAAATAAATGAAACCAAATTTAGAAGACAGCATATAATTGATAAATTTATCGTTGATTTTGTTTGCCTTGACTTAAATTTAATTGTCGAAATTGATGGGTTAATTCATTCTTTAGAAGACAACATTATTTCTGATGAAGCCAGAACAATCAGATTAAATGAATTAGGATTTGAAGTTCTTAGATTTAAAAACGAAGAAATAAACAACAATATTGAAAATGTAATTTCAATGTTAAAAAAATCTATTTCTGAAAGAAGGATGAGCTCCCCTTCTCCTTTGGAGAAGGGGTTGGGGGATGAGGTTGATGAGATGCAAGCACCCTACGAAGCCAAACAAGGCACCATTATTAATTCTGATTTCTTGAATGGCTTGGAGGTTAAACAAGCCATAAAAAAAGCAATTGAAGCCATAGAGGATAAAAAAATAGGCAAAGGAAAAACGAACTTTCGTTTGCGTGACGCTGTTTTTGGCAGACAAAGATACTGGGGCGAGCCCATTCCTGTTTATTACGAAAACGATGTGCCGAAAACGATGGACATCAATGATTTGCCTTTGGTTTTGCCTGAGATAGATAAATATTTGCCTACAGAAACTGGCGAGCCTCCACTTTCCAGGGCAAAAGATTGGAGCTATAAAGGATTTCCATTAGAAACAACCACAATGCCAGGTTGGGCAGGTAGTTCTTGGTATTATTTAAGATACATGGACCCCAGCAATGAGAATGCTTTGGCATCTAAAGAGGCCATTGACTATTGGCAAAACATAGATTTATATTTGGGGGGTAGCGAACACGCAACAGGCCATTTGTTATACTTCCGTTTTTGGTGTAAGTTTTTATATGATTTGGGGATTGTTCCATTCAACGAACCTGCAAAGAAACTGGTTAATCAAGGGATGATTCAGGGGCAGTCAAGTATTATTTACAGAGTGAATGGCACTCAAAAATTTGTAACAAAGTTTTTAAAAGACAACTATGAAACTTCAGGAATTTATATTGACATTAGCGTAGTAAAAAACCACGAAGTAGATATTGATGCGCTAAAAAAATGGCGACCTAGCGAATTTGATGGTGCTGAATTTGAATTAGAGGATGGCAAATTAATTGCAGATTCAGAAACAGGAAAAATGTCTAAGCGTTGGCATAATGTTGTTAACCCCGATGATATTTGCAACGAACATGGTGCAGACACTTTGCGTTTATACGAAATGTTTTTGGGTCCATTGCAAGATCCTAAGCCTTGGAGCACACAAGGGATTGAAGGAGTGCCTCGTTTTTTAAGAAAGCTTTGGCGTTTGTTTCATTCTGCAGAGAGCGAATCTTTTATGCTTGGCAACACCGAACCAAGCAAAGCCGAACTTAAGGTTTTGCATAAAACCATTAAAAAAGCAACCGAAGATATTGAAAATTTTAGTTTCAACACCTCTGTTAGTGCATTTATGGTTTGTGTAAATGAGTTGCAAGACTTGAAGTGCAACAATCGCACAGTTCTTGAGTCATTAATTATATTGATTTCGCCTTACGCGCCCCATATTTGCGAAGAACTATGGGAACTTAGCGGCCACTCTAGTTCTATTGAATATGCAACTTGGCCAACTTATAACCCTGATTTTCTGGTAGAAAATGAATTTAACTATCCTGTTTCTTTTAATGGCAAGGTGCGTTTTAATTTGAATTTCGCACTCAATTTTGAAAACTCTGAAATAGAAGCAGTTGTTATTAAAAACGAAAACACGATTAAATATCTGGACGGAAAACCAATTAAGAAGGTGATTGTTGTTAAAGGTAAAATCATAAATATTGTCATTTAATAGAAGTTAATGTCTATTCTTTATAAATATCTTAAAATGCAATGGCCCACTTTAATGCTTGCATTATTCTTGGCCGCCATTAATCAAACATTTTCTTTACTCGACCCTCAGATTACAGGGCGAATTGTGGATGAAATTATCTTTAAAAAAGACGAGTTAACGAAAGCTGAGTTTTTATCTAAAGCACTAAAGTTGGTTGGCCTTTCCATTGGGGTTACTTTTATATCTCGATTGGCAAAAAACTTTCAGGATT
Organism: Bacteroidia bacterium; assembly: GCA_041688295.1. GTDB lineage: Bacteria > Bacteroidota > Bacteroidia > NS11-12g > UBA955 > JABMMZ01. Next base: position 12,163 of record JBDNIM010000218.1, on the reverse strand, counting down.
ATTACACCAATGTAATTGTTCAAAAACTAGGCGCAAAAATATTTGCTGATGGATTAAAACATTCTTTAGAATTACCCTATCAGATATTTGAAGACCAAAGAAGTGGCGAGACTTTAAGCATTTTACAAAAAGTAAGAATAGATTCTGAAAAGCTAATTACCTCTTTTATTGGGGTATTATTTACATCAAGCGTGGGGATTATTTTTGTAATGTTCTATACTTTGAGTGTTAGCTATCAGGTGGCTTTGGTTTATCTTGGCGCTATTTTTATTATTGGAATAATCAGTTCTTTGCTGAGCAAAAAAATTAAGGTGATGCAAAAAAACATTGTGGGCGAAACAACCGCATTGGCTGGCAGCACAACAGAAAGTTTGAGAAACATTGAGTTAGTAAAAAGTCTTGGCTTGGCCAATCAAGAGATTGAACGATTGAACAAAACGACTTATAAAATTCTTGGGTTGGAGCTGAAAAAGATTAAATACATTCGCAGTCTTAATTTTTTGCAAGGCACAACAGTTCAGTTAACAAGAAGCATTATGATCGTGGTTTTATTGTTTCTTATTTTTCAAAACACATTGACACCAGGTCAGTATTTCACCTTTTTGTTTTATTCTTTTTTTCTTTTTAACCCATTGCAAGAGCTGGGCAACATCATTTTGATACACAGAGAAGCAGAAGTTTCTCTTGATAATTTCAAAAAACTGATGGATACACCAATAGAATACAAACCAACTCAACCAACAGTCGTTAGCCATTTAAACAACTTTGAGTTTCATAATGTGTCTTTCAAACATTTAACCTCCTATAACTATGCTTTAAAGAATGTGAGTTTCAAGGTTAACAGAGGAGAAACTATTGCTTTTGTTGGGCCTTCAGGTTCGGGCAAAACAACTTTGGTGAAACTATTGGTGGGTTTGTATCAAGCAGAAAGCGGCACTATAATGTATGATGGCGTGAGTGCAAAAGACATAAATTTGGACAATTTTAGAGAAAAAATCGGTTTTGTTACCCAAGACACACAACTTTTTTCTGGTTCGATAAAAGAAAATATGTTGTTTGTGAAACCCAATGCCACAGAAGAAGAAATAATGGGCGCGCTGACCAAAGCGAGCTGTCAGGGGCTTTTACAAAGGGTTGAAAATGGCATCTATTCTATGATTGGCGAAGGTGGCGTTAAGGTGAGCGGGGGCGAAAAGCAAAGGCTTTCTATTGCTCGCGCATTGCTGCGCAATCCTTACTTATTGGTTTTTGATGAAGCAACATCTGCCCTTGATAGCTTAACGGAAGAAGACATTACCCAAACCATTAAACAAATTAATTTAGAGAATAGTTGTATCACTATTTTGATTGCACATAGGCTTAGCACCATTATGCACGCCAATAAAATATTTGTGTTGGAACAAGGCGAAATTGTAGAAAGCGGCAAACACGAAGATTTAATCAACGAGAAAGGTTTGTATTATGCCATGTGGCGTCAACAAATTGGCGAGAGAAAAACACGGAGTTAAACCCGTTAGTAGTTTTATTTCGACATAAAACACACAAAAATCAAAACCAATCGTTGCTTTTTTGCCTCCAATATGTATGATAACAAATTCGTTAATCGTGGTATTTTTTTGTACTTTTGCGCCTACAAATTTTAAATTTTTTACACCATGAGCGGATTTTATAAAGTACCAACAGCCATCAACGAAACAGTTTTGGATTATGCACCAGGCAGCAAAGAAAAACTAGCACTTAAAAAAGCACTTTCTGAGGCTCGAAACGAGGTGAGAGACATTCCAATGTATATTAACGGAAAAGAGGTAAGAACAGGCAACACCATAGCCATTGCCCCTCCCCACGACATTCATCATCAAATTGGGTTCTTTCATAAAGGAGAAGCTAGCCATGTAACGGCCGCAATTAATGCGGCATTGGCCGCCAAAACCAATTGGGAGAACATGCCTTGGGAACACCGAGCCGCTATTTTTTTAAAAGCAGCCGAACTTTTGGCCGGCCCATACAGAGCAAAACTAAACGCTGCCACTATGCTTGCGCAATCTAAAAATGCTTACCAAGCGGAGATTGACAGCTCTTGCGAATTTATTGATTTCTTGAGGTTCAATGTGCAATACATGTCAGAAATATATGGCGACCAGCCATCTGCAAACAGCAAAGGTATATGGAACAGATTGGAACACAGAGCGCTTGAAGGTTTTACATTTGCCCTAACACCATTTAACTTTACGGCTATTGCCGGCAACTTGCCGAGCTGCATGGCAATGATGGGTAATGTCGTGGTTTGGAAACCCGCTTTCACCCAAATATACTCTGCGCAAGTTATTATGGAGATTTTTATTGAAGCAGGATTACCAGCAGGGGTTATCAACTTGGTTTATACAAGCGGGCCAGAAACAGGCGATATTATTTTTAACCACCCTGATTTTGCTGGCTTGCATTTCACAGGTTCAACGGGGGTTTTCAGAGGGATGTGGAATTCTATTGGTGCAAACATAGACAAATATAAAACTTATCCTAGAATTGTAGGCGAAACAGGCGGAAAAGATTTTGTAATGGTGCATAAAAGTGCAGATGTGGACACAACAGTGGCTGCTTTGGCAAGAGGGGCTTTCGAATATCAAGGCCAAAAATGTTCGGCTGCTAGCAGGGCTTATATTCCTAGCAATTTATGGACAGAGATAAAAGAAAAATTAGTGGCTGAGATTAAAACCATGAAAATGGGACCAACAGAAGATTTCAGAAACTTTGTGAATGCTGTGATTGACGAAAAATCATTTAACAAATTGGCACAATACATAGACAATGCTAAAAAAGACCCGAATGCAGAAATTATTGTTGGCGGAGGCTACGATAAATCGAAAGGCTATTTTATTGAACCCACTGTTATAGTTGCACAAGACCCTAAATACATTACCATGTGCGATGAATTGTTTGGACCCGTTTTGACACTTTATGTATATCCTGAAAATGAGTTTGAAAAAACAATGGACATTCTTGACTCCACTAGCGAATATGCGCTAACGGGTGCCATTATTGCCCAAGACAGATATGCCATAAACGAAGCCACCCAGAAACTGAGACACGCTGCGGGCAATTTTTATATCAACGACAAGCCTACGGGCGCTGTTGTTGGGCAACAACCTTTTGGCGGAAGTAGAGCTAGCGGAACAAACGACAAAGCCGGCAGCAAAGCCAACCTTTTGAGATGGACAAGCACCCGAACGATTAAAGAAACACAAGTGCCTGCAAAAGATTATCGCTACCCTTTCTTGAGCGAAGAATAACATTAACACACAACAACTTTAACCTAAATTTAAAATGCCAAGCTACCATAACCAATGCTTGGCATTTTTTCAAAAAAAACAAAAACAAAAGACATGAATCTTATATTTCTGCATGGCGCTTTGGGTAGCAAAGAACAATGGAACGCCATTGCGCAGCTAATGCCCACAAACTACACAACGCATTATTTAGATTTTCCTGAACATGGCAAGAGCGAAAACGCATTGGACACCTATTCTATAGAGACATTGGCCAATTGGGTGGGGAAATATATTGAATCCCATCAACTGCAAAAGTGTGTGTTGATTGGTTATAGTTTGGGCGGATATGTGGCACTTTGGCTAGCGGCAAAAAAACCGCATTATTTATTAAAAGTGATTACATTGGCAACGAAGTTCACATGGAACAAAACTATCATTACTACAGAAAATGCTAAATTGACTATGGAAAACCTTTTGCCCATAAAAAACAAGCTGGAGGCGGAACACGGGCCGCATTTTGATATGCTATTGCCCCACACACAACAAATCCTTGCTTCCATTGCCGATTGCATGTTGAACCAGTCGGTGTTGGCGGCCATCGAATGCCCAGCAATGCTAATGGTGGGCGAAAATGATAGAATGGTGGGCAGTGAAGAAACCATACTTTTTTCTACCTATATTACAACCGCTAGAGTAGAGATTGTGCAGCAACAGCCCCATTTAATCCAAAAGATGCAACCCGATTTGATTGCGAATATGTTTATTGATTTTTTGGAAGAGTAGGGATTCTATATTATCGCCAATAAACATTATTTATAAGTGCTTATCAAAATGTCAGAGCCTGAAATAACTTGACCGTTTTAAGGGGATAAAAATAACTTTTAAAAGAATATAAAAAAGTTTCCATAATTTTAGAAACTAATTAATTGAGTAAACACCATGTAAAAAGACCGTATTTTAACTAATATAGAAAATATCGTGCCCCAAAAGGGATTATAAGTGGAAAATGTTTCCAAAGATATTGGCGTATCAATTGGTGAGTTTTCCAAAATTATCATTGGGCAAAAAAAGAATTATTTCGAACATTTGCCACAAATGTTGCATTATTTCGGAATTTATTTTCATAATTTGGTAAAACAAGATTCTGCAATTATTAAAAACATAAGCCGACAAGTAAGCCGACAAGTAAGCGGCAAGACTGCAAGCGGAGAACAGGATAAAGCATCTCATAGCTTAATAGTTTTTTGTAGGTGCAAAAAAAGCCTTTCATAGATTGAAAGGCTTTTTTGGGGAATTAAGATTTTGAAAAATGTGTTTTCAGGAATTTAGCCAGGGATTCTAGCTATGTTTTTTTCCATGATTTTTATTTGTTCTACAATTTCTTTGCTGCGTGGGTTCAGGGCTTTTGCTTTTCTAAAGTACTCTTTTCCCACTCTGTTTTGTGAGCGTTGCACCTCCATAGAACATAGCTGAAGGTAAACTCCTGCAAGACCTTCCTTGTCCGGAATGCCAGCTTTAATGGCTTGCATAAGTGTTAATCTAGCTTCTTTGGCGTTGCCTTTTCGCAGCTGAACGAAGCCAAGCTGCATTAAGTTTGTGCCTCTCATATCGCCAGTTAGGCTCGATTTAGTGTTCAAACTTTTGCGAATGTTGTCTTCGGCTTTGTCTAGGTCGTTGTTGGCCATATTTAGCGAGCTTTGCAACATGAAATAGGCCGAGCGAACGGGTTTTAGCAACAGTTTTGGATATTTTATTTTATCGATATAGCCCATTGCTTTGTCCACTTCGCCATCTTCTACTGCATCTTTAACAAGGCGCATAGTGCCAAGCATAAAATACAGCAGGATACTGAAAAGCGCCACTATGTATAGAATCCAAGCCAAAATGGGGTCGCCCCAAATGTGGGATGCAACGCCCAAAGCGATAAGGGCTAGGGAAATTGGCAAGCGATAGATGATATAGAGGTGCAGGATTTTTCTCATTTTGGGTTAAAAATTATTGTGGTGCAAATTTGCTAAAAAAAAATCATTTATCTAAATCTAATATTTATTATGTTTTGGGGTGGTTTCGGGATGTTAAGGTTTGTTTATTTTCTAACGATAATTCACAGAAAGATAGATTACGAAATTTCTTGTTTTTTTGTTTAATTTAGCGCTTTGAAAATGAGGGCTTGTTTTACATCGATAATAGGGTTGTTTTTGGTTTCAAAAATAATGTGTCAAACAAATTTGATGAATCAAAAAGTTTCTCTAAAATTGAAAAATGCACCCATGTCTGCTTTTTTTGAGGCAATTGAAAAACAAACGGATTTTAATTTCAGCTTTAACAACAATGTTTTGCCTAGCGGAAACTTTTCTTACCATTTCAAAAACCAAGCTCTCGATTTCGTTTTGACGCAAATACTGAAGCCCCACAATTTGGAATATTCTTTGTTTCAAAACAAAACCATTATTATTAGGAAAAAAACTTTTGTGACCATAAAAAGAACCCTCTCGGGAACGATAACGGATGCCGAAAGTGGCGAAAAACTAATTAACGCCATTGTTTTTAATGCCCGCACTTCAGACTATACTTTTTCTAATCAGGATGGTTATTTTATCTTGAATTTAAACCAAGACTCAGTGGATATTGAAGTTTCTTATGTTGGCTATTTTACGGTGGTTAAAAAAATGAAATTAACAGCCAACCGCACGGTTAATTTTGAGATGAAACCTAACCTTGTGTTGCCCAAGCAGACCGTTCGCTCTCAACAGTTTATAGGCGTTGAGGCCAAGCCAGATGAGTTTGTTTTGAATGCTAACACCCTGCGTAAAACACCATCTTTGTTTGGCGAAAGCGATGTTCTAAAGGCTTTACAATTGATTCCTGGCGTAATTGCAGGCAATGACGGCACCGTAAGTTTAAATATTAGAGGGGGAGGCAACGAGCACAATTTATTTTTGTTAGACGATGTGCCTTTGTATAATCCTTCGCATATCTATGGTTTCTTTAGTGTTTTCAACACCGATATTGTTAAAAATGTAAAGCTACTAAAAGGCGGACTGAAAGCCGAACACAACGGCAGGCTGGGCAGCGTTATTGATATTAGAACAATAGACGGCAACAAAAATTATATAAAACACAAGATTTCTGTTGGGTTGCTATCGTCCAAATTTTCTATTGACGGGCCACTTACAAAAAACAAAAAGACAACTTTTATGCTCTCGGCCCGCAGAACCTATTTCGATTTGTTTGCAAAAACAATTGGCCTTTTAGATTATTTGCCCCAAAAGTCGAACTACTTTTTTTATGATATAAATGCAAAAATCAACCACTCGTTTAATAAAAACCATCAGTTAAGTTTTTCTTTTTATAAAGGCGAAGACAACTCTTTTATTCGCAACACATTTACTTCTAACAACAACGACAGAGCCATTAAGGAAAAAAACAACCAAAGCGTTTATTGGGGCAACAATCTTTTCTCTCTGCGCTATTTGCATGTTTTTCATCCAAAGGTTTTGGGCAAGTTGCAAACTTCCTACACCTCCTACATTTTTGGCAATAGAAACAATTATGAATACACAGAAAACTCGTCTTCTATTAATGTTAATTCTAAATACACCAACGATTTCAACTCTAATTTGAATGATTTTATCACGAACTATACGCTAGATTATCTGCCATCTTCGTTTCTAAATTTCAAAGTTGGTGGCAATTACATTTTGCATTCTTTTCAAAGGAAAATAGAATCCAACTCGAATGCTGCAAACACCAACAACTATTTGTCGACAGAAACCACAACAGCCAGAGAGATGAATGCATTTGCAGACATTTTAATAAAACCTAACAAAAGATTAAACGCCAACATAGGGGTTAGTTTGGCGGTTTTTGATATTTCTAAAGAATTTGTTTACTTGCCGCAACCCCGTTTGTCTATCGATTATTTGGTGAATGAAAATCAAATTATTCATGCTGCTTTTCAAACCACTACACAGTTTTTGCACCTGCTAACAAGTTCCACATACGGCATCCCCCTTGACTTGTGGCTGCCTTCCACCCTCAAAGCACCCCCAGAATTTAGCAACCAATATTCTTTAGGATATAAAATAGGCTTCAATAAGTTTTCCATAAACATAGAAGGCTTTTACAAAAAAATGTTTAACCTGATTGATTATAAAGACAATGCAAATTATTTGGGTTCGGAAACAAATTGGGAAGAAAAAATTGTTGTGGGCGAAGGCGAATCCAGGGGAATTGAACTGATGGTAGAAAAAAAAGAAGGCGCCACAACAGGCTGGGTGAGCTACACGCTGAGCAAAGCTACAAGGACTTTTGAAGGGGTAAACAACAGCAAAGCTTTTCCTTTTAGGTTTGATAGAAGACACAACCTTTCTGTTTTTGTAAACCATCAAATCAATAAAAAGATAGATGCCTTTGTAACTTGGACTATTGCTTCGGGCGCCCGAATAACATTGCCTGAAGAGGTGCTGTATATAAAAGACCCCAACCAAAAGGATCAAATTGTTTATGTTTTTGGCGACAGAAACAAATACCAATTGCCCGTAAACCATCGCATGGATGTTGGGGTAAATTATAGAAAATATTACACAAAATGGTCAAGCATTTTAAGCATCGGTTTGTTTAATGCCTACAACCAATTAAACCCATTTTATGTTAGCCCAGTTGTAAAAAGCGATGGCAAAAGAGTGTTCGAAGGTGTCAGTTTATTTCCCATTTTGCCAAGTATTAATTATAAAATACAGTTTTGAGAAAAAAAGGATTACATATCTTGCTATTGCTATTGGTTTTTGTAGGGTGCAAAAAAACAATTGTTTTTGACATAGATTCCAAAGTCCCCACATTGGTAGTGAATGCTTTTATTTCCAACGACAGCCTTTTCAATTTTACATTAAGCACTTCCCAATCTGTTATTTCTTCCGCAATTAGGAATAAAGTTTCAAACGCAACAATTGAAGTTTTTGATAAAGACAGTAATCTCGTTACCACAATTATAGAACAAGGAATTGGTATCTATCAATCTAGCTTTGCCCGGGCCAAGCCAAACACTTTGTATCGGTATAAAATTAATGCCTTGGGCAAAGTTTATGCAATAAACGAAGCAACGCCAGATTCAATACAAATTGAAATAAAAGACACTTCGCGTGGCGTTTTTAAAGGGCGAAACAAGGTTTTTATTACCAAATTAAAATTGACGGACAGAAGCATTTTGGGAAATTATTTCAGCTTAAAAATAAAGAAAACATTCTTGAACAAAGTAACCAACACAACACAAGAGGAATGGTGCGACTTAGAAACCTTGGATTTCATCTTAACAGAAGACCCCAAAAGCAAATTCTCTAAAAAAAACTTATTGTTCACCGACCGCTATTTCAATAACCAAAGCACTTGGCTAAACATTGGCTGTGTTGGATTGTTCGACAATCCAAATCAAACAACACAACGATTGGATATTTATGCATCAACTATTAGCAGCAGCGCATTTCAGTTTCTTACAAGCCTGAACGAAAATTTATTTTTTCAAAACGATCCTTTTTCGCAGTCGCCACAATTATTTGGCAATTTGCCAAATGCTCATGGCGCCATATATTCTCAAACCATGCAGAAACTAGCTGTTATTTTTCCATAAAAAAAGTTGAAGCAAGTAAAATCCATACAATATTTAAGCCAAGGCTTGCACAAAACAGGCGGATTTAGGCACGAGAAGGTCTTATACGAATCAATTTGCAAATATTATGGTGCAACCAAAGTTAAAACCAGTTTCGAAAGGAAAAAAAAGAACTACAACACCGTTTTTGGACATTTTTATCTATTGGCTTGGTCTTTTTTCAAAAGCAATGCCAGCATCAATATTGTTACAAGCAGGTTGGCTTTGTCTGCTGTCATAAGAAACCTTTTCAATAATAATGAAATTCTAATTGTGCTTCATAATTTTGACCCGAATGATGGAAAATCTTTAGTATTTAAAAAATACTTCAATTTTCTTTTCTATGCTTTAAGAAAAATGAAGAGCAAAAGATTTAAAGTCATTGCCGTTTCTTCTTTCTGGAAAAAGTATTTTGAAGAAACTATTCATTTGCCCAATGTCTATCAGTTTTCTAATTATTATGAAATAGAAAAATACCAGCAGATACAAAAAAAGGACAAAAACCTTTGGATACATTTAGGGCAATGGAGCACAAAAAACGATGAAGCCATTTTTGGATTGGCACAAAAACTTTCTTTAGATGGGTTCTATTGCTATTTCAGTACAACCGATAGCGCAGCCGCAAAAAGCAACAACGGCAGTTATGAAATTATTTGTTTCCATGACTTTAAGGATTATTTAGAACAAGTTTCTATGAGTCTATGCACATTGGCCTTGCCAAAAATAAACGAAGGATGGAACAGAGTGGCGCACGAAAGCATGCTTCTTTCAACACCAGTTATTGGATATGACAAAGGCGGATTGGGCGATTTGATGAAAGAAAGCCATTCTATTATTGTTAAAAACATTGAGGAGGTTTATATCTGCATAAAAGATAACTTATTTGTGTTGCCACAAAATGATTTTATACAAAAATACGATGTTTCAAATGTTAATTTAGAATTAGAAAAAATATGCAAAACCCATTAATTTCCATATTAATACCCGTATTTAATGCAGAAAAAACCATTGAAAGATGCCTAAAATCTTGCATTAATCAAACATATTTAAATATTGAAATTATTGTCATCAATGATGCGTCAACAGATGATAGCGAAAATATTATTCAAAATTTTAACGATTCAAGAATCATTTCCTTAGGAAATAACACCAACCTTGGAATAGCCAACACAAGGAACTTGCTGATAAAAAAAGCAAAAGGAAACTACATTGCTTGGATAGATGCCGATGATTTTATGGCAATGAAAAGAATAGAAACCCAAGTAGGGTTTTTAATAAAAAATCCAAGTGTTGACATTTGCGGTTCTTATATTTATTTAGTAGATGGGTTTAAAACAACAAAAGCGAAAACATTTATTAAGCCAGAAGAAATTAAATCTGTTCTATGGTTTAAGAATTGCATGTTCCAACCCAGCATAATGGCGAAGAACTTCTTTGTAGAAGAAAATATTTTTTACAATTCCGACTTCGATTATGTAGAGGATTTTGAGCTTTGGAGCCGATTGCGCACCACAAAAAAACTTGCTAACTTGCCTCTGTATTTAACTTATTATCAAAACCCAGAAAACATTGGAGAAAAACATAAAAACTATGATTTTAAACTAAAGCTAAAAGCTATTATAAAAGAAAAGTTTCAAACATTAAACATCAAAGATTCAACAGAAACCCAATCTTGGATAAAATTGATATATGACAATTTAACGCTAGATTCCCAAGATTTATTAGTGTTAAAAAACTTGTTCACACAAATAGCCGATAACAACACAGATCCATTTTTTAAAACAATGTTGGCTTATTTAAAGCTGAGGGTGTTCTTTAAAATTAAAAATAAAGACAAAATCCGCAACCTTAATCTTTTCTTTTTCAGCCTTCAGCCTTTGGTTTTTATAAGATTTTTATTCAAACGCTTTTAGGCATGTTTCTTTAGGTTTGAAAAACCCCCACACTAAATTGTTTCACAGGCGCATGATTTGCCATTGCAATGCCTTCGCCAATTATTTTGCGTGTTTCTATTGGGTCTATGATGCCATCCACCCAAAGCCGTGATGCGGCATAATAAGGAGACAATTGTTTTTCGTATCGTGCCATGATTTTATCATACATCGCTTTTTCAGCTTCGGGCGTTATTGTTTCTCCTTTAGAAAGAAGACTTGCTTTTTCTATTTGTAAAAGAACCTTTGCAGCTTGCTCCCCTCCCATTACCGCAATTCGTGCACTTGGCCAAGCATAAATTAAACGAGGGTCGTAAGCTTTGCCACACATCGCATAATTTCCTGCGCCATAACTATTTCCAAGAATGATTGTAAACTTTGGCACGGTGCTATTGCTCATGGCATTCACCATTTTTGCCCCATCTTTTATGATGCCTGAATGCTCGCTGCGGCTGCCTACCATAAATCCAGTTACATCTTGCAAAAACACCAATGGTATTTTTTTCTGATTGCAATTCATAATAAAACGAGCGGCTTTGTCTGCACTGTCGTTATATATCACACCGCCAAACTGCATCTCCCCTTTTGTGCTTTTGGTTAGCAACCTGTTGTTAGCAACGATTCCAACCGCCCAGCCTTCAATGCGTGCATAGCCGCAAATAATGGTTTTGCCATAGCCTTCTTTATATTGCTCAAACTCGCTATTGTCCACCAAATGCTCAATCAAATCAAGTGAATTATATGGCTTTGCTCTGTCGGAAGGTAAAATACCGTCAATGTTTTTAATGTCTTTTTTGGGTGCAATTGCTTCTTTTTTATCGAAACCTGCGGTTTCAAAAGCGCCCACTTTGTCCATAATAAATTTTATTCTATCCAAACAAGATTGGTCATCGGGGAATCTATCATCTATAACCCCCGAAATTTCACTTTGAGAAATGCTGCCGCCAAGTGTCTCATTGTCAATATCTTCGCCAATTGCGGCTTTCACCAAATAGCTTCCAGCCAAAAATATAGACCCTGTTTTGTCAACAATCAATGCCTCATCGCTCATTATTGGCAAATAAGCGCCACCTGCCACACAACTGCCCATAACTGCTGCTATTTGCGTAATGCCCATGCTGCTCATGATGGCATTGTTTCTAAAAATGCGACCAAAATGTTCTTTGTCAGGAAAAATCTCATCTTGCATTGGCAAAAAAACACCTGCACTGTCCACCAAATAAATGATTGGCAATCTGTTTTCCATGGCTATTTCTTGCGCTCTCAGGTTTTTTTTCCCTGTGATTGGAAACCATGCACCCGCTTTCACTGTGGCATCGTTT
>JBDNIM010000024.1:0-7648 GCA_041688295.1 Bacteroidia bacterium | reverse complement strand
TACCCGATGCTTCTGTTTTTTCTGGGGTATTCAAAAGTTTTTCGGCCAAAGGGGTGTTGGTTAATGAAGGAGCAATGCAATTAACCCTTATTTTGGGAGCAAGTTCTGCGGCTAAAGAAACCGTGAGACCTTCAATAGCTGCCTTGGATGCAGCCACGCTGGCATGAAAAGGCATGCCCATTTTTACCGCTACCGTGCTAAACAAAACAATGCTGCCCGATTCGCTTTTTTTCAATTTAGGTAATAATTGTTGAATAGATTTGACTGCTCCCAACACATTGATTTCCCAATCTGCATTAAAATCATCTATTGTGAGTCTGTTGAATGGTTTAAGATTGATACTGCCCGGGCAATACACCAATCCATCTAAGGTTTCAGGAAGGATTTCTAAATCAATGGATTCTTTAGTAATGTCTAAATTAAAAAAACGAACATTCTGGTTTTGCATTTGTTCGTTTTCATTTCTTGCAAAAACAAAGACTTGTGCATCATTTTTTAAAATCTCAACCAAAGCTGCGCCAATTCCTTTGGTACCGCCAATTACAACAATATTTTTCATACCCATTTTTAAACAGAGTAAGCCATAAATAGTTTTTAGAAGAAGAAAGAAAAACGCTTTTTATTTCAGAATGTCTCTTGAAATAACCACTCTTTGAACTTCGCTAGTGCCTTCGTATATTTGAGTAATTTTGGCATCTCTCATCATTCTTTCAACGTGATATTCTTTAACATAACCGTATCCTCCATGCACCTGAACGGCTTCGGTTGTGGTTTTCATAGCCACTTCGCTTGCAAATAGTTTTGCCATGCTGCTTGCTCTGCCATAATCCAAACCATTGTCTTTTAGCCACGCTGCTTTGTAACACAGCAATCTAGCTGCTTCTATTTCTGTTGCCATATCTGCCAATTTGAATTGAATGGCTTGGTGGTTTTTTATTTCTGTGCCAAATGCTTTTCTTTCTTTAGCGTATTGTAAAGACAATTCGTATGCACCACTAGCAATACCAAGTGCTTGCGCAGCAATTCCAATCCTTCCACCCGTGAGGGTTTTCATTGCAAATTTGAATCCAAATCCATCTTCGCCTATTCTGTTTGCTTTTGGCACTTTTACATCCGTAAACATTAAAGAATGTGTGTCGCTTCCTCTAATGCCCATTTTGTCTTCCTTTTTGCCTACAACAAAACCTTCCATGCCTCTTTCAATTATGAAAGCATTGATGCCTTTGTGACCTGCTTCAACATTTGTTTGTGCAATAACAATATAATAAGTAGCTGATTTGCCACTAGTAATCCAATTTTTTGTACCGTTCAATAAATAATAGTCGCCCATGTCTATGGCGGTTGTTCTTTGAGAAGTGGCATCGCTGCCAGCCTCCGGTTCGCTCAGGCAAAATGCACCATGAACGGTTCCTTTTGCCAAAGGTACTAAATATTTTTGTTTTTGTTCTTCGTTACCAAAATTCTCTAAACCCCAACAAACCAACGAGTTATTTACAGAAACAACCACAGATGCAGAGGCGTCTACTTTGCTTAATTCTTCCATTGCCAGAACATAGCTGATAGAATCCATTCCGCTGCCACCATATTTTGGGTCAACCATCATTCCTAAAAACCCTAATTCGCCTAACTGACGGATTTGCTTTTCAGGAAATTCTTGGTTATTGTCTCTTTCTATAACGCCTGGCAACAATTCTGTTTGTGCAAAATCTCTAGCGGCTTGTTGAACAGCAAGCTGTTCTTCTGATAATTCAAAATTCATCATGGGGTTGCAAAAATACTTTTATTTTTAAACAAAAAAAATTTCAAATGGTTTATTAAATTTTATTTTTTTTATTATGTTTTTGAAAGGGCTTGCACAGGTGCAAATTACTATTGCCTACTATCTAAACATTGGATATTTTCGATTTTAAGGCATTTTTATGTATTTTGTACACCTTATTTGTGTGTTTTGAAACAATTATGGACATCTAAGTCATAAAAATTGATGGCTAGGCTATAAAAACACACATATAAAAACGAAGTCCGTTGGGTTAAAATGGTTTCATAGGTCAGCAAAATATTAGAATAGATAAGCAAAATGCAGGTAAATGCCTATAAGTTTTGGTTGCCATTTTTAAGAATTAATGCATCGATAGGTAAAAACAGCATCCAATAGACATAAAATTGAAGAACGGCAATAAAAACAACCATTATTACAGCTGAGATTTTTAGCGTTGCATCTTTTTTTATGTTAAAAAAAGAAAAAGGATTGGTTAAAAATCATGAATTTGGGCAATAATTATTTATAAAATCAGAGTATATTTGCGGCTTATTAAACAATAGCAAAATAATGAAACATTTAATAGAAAAGTTTGAAACCAAACAGCCCGAAATTGTTTTTGAATGGAAAGATTCTGAAACAGAAGCCGAAGGTTGGGTGGTAATAAATTCTTTGAGAGGTGGCGCTGCGGGTGGTGGTACGCGTATGAGAAAAGGGTTGGATAAAAGAGAGGTTGAGAGTCTTGCAAAAACAATGGAAATTAAGTTTTCTGTTGCTGGGCCGCCAATTGGCGGTGCAAAATCGGGGATTAATTTTGACCCAAATGATCCAAGAAAAGAAGGTGTTTTAAAAAGATGGTTCAAAGCGGTTTATCCATTGCTGAAAAATTATTATGGCACTGGTGGCGATTTGAATGTTGACGAAATTCATGAAGTAATTCCAATGACGGCTAGCTATGGCTTGTTGCATCCGCAAGAGGGTGTTGTGAATGGTCATTTAAACTATTCGCCCGAAGAAAAACTAAAAAGCATCTCTCGTTTGCAACAAGGGGTTGTTTTACCAATAATTGACGAAAGATTAACGCCAAGCGTAGCAAAAAAATATACCATTGCCGATATGATTACGGGATGGGGCGTTGCCGAGGGTGTAAGACATTATTACACACTTTGGGGCGGCACCATGAAAGGCAAATATGCCATTATTCAAGGATGGGGAAATGTGGCTGCGGCTGCGGCATTCTATTTGGCGAAAAACGGTGTTTTAATAACTGGAATTATTGACAGACAAGGAGGATTAATCAACGAAAAAGGATTTACAGAGGCAGAAATAACCGATTTGTTTATCAATAGAAAAGGCAATGAGTTGTCGCATCCAGATATGATTCCTTTTGAAGAAATAAATGCTAAAATATGGGACATGCCATTGGAAATATTTATTCCTGGGGCTGCCTCTCGTTTGGTTACCCAAAATCAGGCTGAAAGAATGGTGGCTGCTGGGGTAGAGGTTGTTAGCTGTGGTGCCAATGTGCCATTTGCAGACAAAGAAATTTTCATGGGACCAATTTCTGAATACATGGACAACAACACGGCTGTAGTGCCCGATTTTATTGCCAATTGTGGCATGGCAAGAGTATTTGCTTACCTAATGAAACAAGGTTCGGAGGTGAATGATTTAGCTATTTTCAAAGACACTTCTGAAATAATCAACCAAGCTTTGATGCGTGTGCACCAATTTAACCCAAAAACAACTGGTTTGAGTGCTAAAGGTCTTGAATTAAGCCTAACAGACTTGGTAAGTTCTGCAGCAGTTAGCCGTTAGATTAAATGAAAAAAACAAAAATAAAAAGGTGTTTCGGGGTGTAGCGTAGCCTGGTATCGCGCCAGCATGGGGTGCTGGAGGCCGTGGGTTCAAATCCCGCCACTCCGACAAAGAGAAACAATTAATTAAATAAATCAGCATAATAATATGTTAAAGTTTTTATCCGAATATCATTATCCAAAAGCAATTCCAGTGCTTATCGTTCTTTTGTGCTTATATCTAATTAAGTATTTCACGCTGATTGTATATAAAAAAAGAAACAATATTAAGAAAAAAGATAATTTTATTGTTGGTATCAATTCCATGTATTATATTTTTGTTGTTGTTTTATTGGTTATTTTGGCTCTTATGATTGTGGGCGTTAGTTTTAGAGAGTTTTTTACTTCCATTTCTATCATTGCGGCCGCTATTGCCATAGTTAGCAAAGACTATATAGCGCAGGTGGTTAATGGCATGATTTTGATGTTTAACAATCAGTTCTCGATTGGCGATTTTATCAGAATAGGCATGCACAAAGGGGCAATTATCAATATTTCATTGTTAAATATTCAGATTGTCAATGATGAAAACAATGTAATATATATTCCCAACACTGTTTTTTTAAGTTCGGATGTCATTAATTATACTAAAACAGATAGCTATGTTTCTAAAGTTGATTTTTTGTGTAATATGAATAAGATTGAAACCATTGAATCGTTAGAACAACTTTTTTTAAAAAATAAACACAGTCTAAAAGCTGATATCGTTGAAGGTAGTTTTGAAGTAGAAGTTCTGGGAGCCAAAAGGGAAACATTAAGATTTAGGGTTCAGGCTAAGTTAAAAAACTATACACCATTGGCAGAAAAGAATCTGAAAACAGAAATATCAAATATGTGGTTAAAAGAGTTTCATATTTAAAAAAACACAAAATTTCTTATTAAATAAAAAGCAAAACAACCCAATGACAGACATAGAAATTGCGCAATCCATTGTTCTTAAACGAATTGATACCATTGCAGAAAAGCTTAACATTCAATCAGATGATTTAGAACATTACGGAAAATACAAAGCAAAGCTGCCTTTGTGTTTGATAAACGAGGCGGCCATTGCAAACAATCATTTAATTTTGGTTACCGCCATAACACCCACCCCTGCGGGCGAGGGAAAAACAACGGTTTCTATTGGATTGAACGAAGGTTTAAACAAAATAGGCAAACAATCTATAGCTGTTTTAAGGGAGCCATCGCTTGGTCCCGTTTTTGGAATAAAAGGAGGTGCTGCTGGCGGGGGCTATTCGCAGGTGTTGCCAATGGAAGACATTAATTTGCATTTCACAGGTGATTTTAGTGCGATTGAAAAAGCCAACAACTTTTTAGCTGCCATTATCGACAATATTATTCAAAACCCTAAACATGCCATTAAAATTGACCCAAAAACAGTTTTATGGAAAAGGGTGATGGACATGAACGACAGAAGTTTGCGAGAAATTATAATTGGCGTAGGCGGCAAAGAAAATGGTGCGATGCGTTCGGACGGGTTTAACATTACAGCTGCCTCTGAGGTAATGGCTATTTTATGTATGTCAAATGATCTTATCGACCTAAAAAACCGTATTGGTAACATTTTAGTTGGGTTTACTTACGACAATCAGCCTGTTTTTGCAAGAGAACTAAAGGTTCAGGAAGCGATGACAATATTATTGAAAGATGCCATCAAGCCAAATTTGGTGCAAACCATAGAGGGCAACCCAGCCATATTGCATGGCGGTCCTTTTGCAAACATTGCGCAAGGCACAAACACAATTATCGCTACAAAAATGGGGCTTTCTTTGTGCAATTATGTGGTTACGGAAGCTGGTTTTGGGGCAGATTTGGGTGCTGAGAAGTTCTTGAATTTAAAATGTAAATATGGTAATTTGAAACCCAAAGCCATTGTTTTGGTTGCTACCATAAGAGCCCTCAGACACCATGGCGGAGCAGCTATTAGCGATATTGGCATTCCCAATATTGAATTTACCGAAAAAGGGTTTTGCAATTTAGAAAAGCATATTGAAAACTGTCAACAGTTTGGTTTTAAGCCAGTTGTGGCTGTCAATCATTTTTATTCAGACACGGAAGAAGAAATTCTTTTGGTGCAAAAAATGTGTCAAGCAATTGGTATAAAAGCCGTTGTGAGCAAAGGATTTGCCGAAGGCGGAAAGGGCGCACAAAATCTTGCAATGGCGGTGGTTGAGAATATCGAAAATGCACAAAACAATTTTAACCCACTCTACGATTGGAGTTTATCCATCAAAGAAAAAATTGAAACCATTGTTACAAAAATATATGGCGCAGACGGGGTTGATTACAGCCGCAAAGCCTTGTCAGCCATAAAAAAAATAGAATCAATAGGGCTGGGACACCTTCCCATTTGCATGGCGAAAACCCAAAAATCTTTTTCGGACAACGAGCATCTAATTGGCCGACCAAAAGGCTTTAGGGTAACGATTCGTGAGTTTGAAATAGCTTCTGGAGCGGGTTTTTTAGTCCCAATTCTAGGAAATATGATGCGCATGCCAGGTTTGCCCAAAGTGCCCGCTTCAGAAAATATGAGCATAGACGAAAATGGTACTATTTCTGGATTGAGTTAATTCCGAAAAAATGCCTTAATTTTGCAATCTTATGTTTTCTGCTAAAAATTTTGTTTTAAAATCCATTTTTACTCTTCTCGTTTTTATAACTCTTGCGGGGTTTTCTCCCCAAAAAAACAAGCATGGCAAAAAAAACAGCACAAATTTTCACAACGATTCAATTCTTTGTGATTCCATGATTAAAGTTGCTGAAAAACACATTAAAAAACCATACTGCTATGGCAGCCGAGTGCCCAATTGTTTTGATTGCAGTGGGTTTGTTTCCCATGTTTTCAAACAGTTTGAGGTTTCTTTGCCGCATTGCTCCTCTTGCCAAGCGCAGTTGGGCAAGTTTGTGAGCTTTGAAAACGCAACAGCAGGCGATTTGATTTTTTTTACAGGCAGAAATAAAAACGCTGAAACCGTAGGGCATGTGGGCATTGTTACGGAACAAAAAGACGATAAAATATTCTTTATTCATGCCTCCGTTCAGGCAGGGGTTATTGTTTCAAACACTAAAGAGGACTATTACGCAAGCCGATTGATGTTTGTAAAAAGGATTCATATTGAACCATAACATCTAAAAAAAATGAACACCACCGAAAAGGATTCAAACTACCCAAGCTTGTCTAGTTTTTCTACCTCAGAAATATTAGCAGCCATCAATAACGAAGACCAAAAAGTAGCGTTAGCCGTTCAGGGTGTTTTGCCATCTATAGAAAAATTGATAGACAAACTGACCGAAAAAATGGCGCAAGGCGGCCGATTATTCTACATTGGCGCAGGCACAAGCGGCCGATTGGGCGTGGTGGACGCTAGCGAATGCCCGCCAACATTTGGGGTGGCTTTCGAAACCGTTGTTGGCATTATTGCCGGAGGCGATTCTGCCATTAGAAAAGCCGTTGAATTTGCCGAAGACAGTACCACCCAAGCCATCAAAGACCTTCAAAACTTCAATATCAATGCTCATGATTTCGTTGTTGGTATCTCGGCTTCTGGCCGTACGCCCTATGTTTTGGGAGGTTTGCAAGCTTGTAAAAGCATAAATGTTGAGACAGGCTGCATTTGCTGCAACCTAAACACCGAAATAGGCAAAAACTCCGACTTCCCAATTGAGCTAGACCTAGGCCCAGAAGTGGTTACGGGCAGCACACGCATGAAATCGGGCACTGCTCAAAAACTGGTTTTAAACATGATTAGCACCACCGCAATGATAAAACTTGGCAAAGTGCAAGGCAGCAAAATGGTGGACATGCAACTCAGCAACCACAAACTCATAGACCGAGGCACAAAAATGGTGATGCAAGAAACCAATCTTGATTATGAAACCGCCAAAACCCTTTTAGAAACCGCAGGCAGCGTAAGAAAAGCCGTGGAGCATTTTCGGGGAATTTAATTGGGGTTTTCAAAACCGCCATAGCGGAATAGGAGGAAAGGGTACGATTGTCGATGCCTAAAAACTATTGGTTTTTTGAGCAGCACAT
>JBDNIM010000217.1:0-2385 GCA_041688295.1 Bacteroidia bacterium | reverse complement strand
TTAAGGAAATGCCTACTGCCATTCAAATAGAAAATGTTGCGAATATAGCAGAAAAGAGCAATACCAAAATAGAAGGCACTCAAAAGTTGGAAGGTAAAATACCGCTAACAGAGGCGGAGATTGTAGTTTCTGCCGGAAGGGGCTTGAAAGGTGCAGAAAACTGGGGAATGGTTGAAGAGTTAGCGGGATTATTAGGCGCAGCAACTGCTTGTTCTAAACCTGTTAGCGATATGGGATGGCGCCCACACTCAGAGCATGTGGGTCAAACTGGGATTACTATTAAACCCAATTTATACATAGCCATTGGCATTTCTGGTGCTATTCAGCATTTGGCTGGTGTAAGCAGCAGTAAAGTAATAGTTGCCATAAATAAAGACCCAGAGGCTCCATTTTTTAAAGCTGCCGATTTTGGAATAGTTGGAGATGCTTTTGAGGTGTTACCCAAATTGATAGCTGCTGTAAAAGGATAGTTTTTTTAAAATTTAAGTAAGATTTTGAATCCAGTTGAATTAGAAATATATGGTATTGCGCCTTCAAACATAAAAGGTTCATATAGCCTTATTATGGAAGAAAAAGATGGCTCACGGAAATTACCAATCATTATTGGACAATATGAAGCCCATTCAATTGCTGTTCCATTAGAAGGAATAAATGTTGGGCGACCATTGACCCATGATTTAATTTTAACCATAGCAAAAAACTTTAATTTTACGATTCCTATCGTTGATATTTACAAAGTTATTGAGGGTGTTTTTTATGCCCAAATAAATTGTGTTTCTTTAAATGAAACCATCATTATAGAGTCTAGAGTGAGCGATGCTATTGCAATAGCTCTAAGATTTAATGCCAAAATAATAACCAATGAAACTGTTATGAATGAAGTTGCCATAAATCCTAATGAAAATTCTGTTCATAAACCAGGGCGTGATTCTAATGAGTTGAATATTAGCAAACCAAAAGAAAAATCTAATCTTTATGAGCATAAAACCATCGAAGAATTAGAGAAAATGTTGGATGATGCTATTCGCAATGAAGATTATTTAAAAGCAGCACAGATTAGAGATGAAATTGATAGGAAATCTTAAAATCAGTTTGATTTGTGTTTTGTTTTTTTTGGCTTGCCAATATAAATCAAAAGAAGATTTCTTAATTGGGTATTGGAAGTTTGTCGCTATTAGTGGCAATGTAAATAAATTTGAAACTTCCGAAAAAGATTTCCTTTCTTTTTCTAAAGACTCTAGTTTTCAATATGAAATTAAGGCATTGAAAAGACGCAGTGAAGGAAAGTGGCAAATTAAAGACAGACAGTTGATTTTGAAATACTCAAACCCCGATACAACAAGGGTGTTTAATCTCGAAGTTTTGAGTAAAAATAACTTAAGGTTTAAGGAGAATAATGTTGTTTTTGAGTTTATAAAAGAATAAAGACTATGTTTGTGTTTGCAAGTTCAGAATTAGACAAGGTTTCCGTTCATCAAATAGGTAACAAAAATAATGACGAAGGCATGTTTCTTTCGAAACAAGCTTTGGGCTTAAAAAGCAATTTATTAAAAGAAAAATTACTTCAATTTTTCGTAAAATCATTTACTGAAACAGAGTTCTATCAGTTTACATCATCAAATCAAGACGCTAATTTGAATCCATTATTTCAGTTTTCTAAATCTGTATTTAACGAGGTTTCTGATTTTCATTTAATGTCAATCAATTTTGCTAAGCATTTGTATGAAAGCTCTGCCCATCCACAAATAAAATCAGGTGATTTTTTTGTAGCCACTATTAAAAATATTCAAGTTGGACACCAATCTTTTGATGCCATTGGCTTGTTTAAATCTGAAAACAAACACCATTTTTTAACCCTTCAAACGGGAGAAAATGCATTTGAATTGGACATCCACTCTGGCATAAATCCTGATAAGATGGACAAAGGTTGTTTGATTTTTAATACCAAAGAAGAAGACGGTTATATGGTTGCAATTGTTGATAAGTCGAACAAAAGCGAGGAAGCACAATATTGGAAATATCAGTTTTTGAATATCAAACCAATAGCGGATGAATATTATCAAACTAAGAATTTTTTGACTGTTGCCAAAGAGTATGTTACAAAAATTTTGCCAGAAGCATTTGAAATAGATAAAACAGAAACCATTGATATTTTAAACCGTTCGGTTGATTATTTTAAGTCGCACGACCAGTTTGAAAAGGAAGATTTTGAAGCCGAGATATTTCAAAGTCCTGCAATTATAGAGTCGTTTAGAAAATTTGAAACAGACTATAATGAAACACATCAAATAGAAGCTGCCAACTCATTTGAAATTAATTTGCAGGCGGTTAAAAAACAAGCCCGTATTTTCAAAAGTATTCTAAAATTGGATAAGAATTTCCATA
>JBDNIM010000216.1:0-3765 GCA_041688295.1 Bacteroidia bacterium | reverse complement strand
GAGGTGTGTAGAATGAGGAATACGCCTGTTATTGTTTTTATAAATAAAGTGGACAGGGATGGAAGAGATCCATTTGATTTATTAGATGAGTTAGAAAAAAAACTTGATATTTTTGTTTGTCCAATGAGTTGGCCCATTAATGGCGGAAAGGATTTTAAAGGTGTTTATAAATTATATGACCAAAGTTTCAATTTTTTTGAGGCAAACAAAACCAAAGTTTCTAAAGATGTCATTCAAATCAATGATTTAAGCGACCCTTTGGTTGATGAATTAATAGGCAAAGATGCTGAAAAATTAAGAGCCGATGTTGAATTAATAAATGGTATTTATGGCGCTTTCGATCCCAACGATTATCTTGAAGGGCATTTGGCACCTGTATTTTTTGGGTCGGCTTTAAATAATTTTGGGATAAAAGAATTATTGGAAAAGTTTTTAGAGATTGCTCCATATCCGCAGCCAAGGCAAAGCAATGAAAGGGAAGTAGCACCTGCTGAAAAGAAGTTTTCCGGTTTTATTTTTAAAATACATGCCAATTTAGACCCAAGACACAGAGATAGAATTGCTTTTTTAAGAGTTTGTTCCGGTAAATTTGAGCGCAACAAGTTTTTTCATCATGTGCGACTGGATAAAAACATGAAATTTGCCAGTCCATTCACTTTTATGGCAGATAGCAAAGCTTTATTAGAGGATGCTTACCCTGGCGATGTTGTGGGTTTATATGATACTGGAAATTTTAAAATTGGAGATACCATTACCGAAGGAGAAAATTTTATGTTTAAAGGCATTCCGAGTTTCTCTCCCGAGATTTTCAAAGAATTAATTAACCTTGACCCAATGAAATCTAAGCAATTGGAAAAAGGTATTGAGCAATTGACAGATGAAGGTGTTGCTCAGTTATTCAGACAAGAACCCGGCAATAGAAAATATATTGGCACAGTTGGAGAACTTCAGTTTGAGGTGATTCAACATAGATTGGAGAATGAATACAACGCCAAATGTAGATTTGAACCTAGGAATTTTCACAAAGCATGTTGGATGACAGGCGAAAAAACAGCTGTTCAAGAGTTTATAAAATACAGAGGTAAAAACTTAGCCACAGACAAAGATGGGAATTTAGTATTTTTAGCCGAAACGGCATGGATTTTGAACTCTGCAATGGAACAAAACCCAAAAATAACCTTTCATACAACCTCCGACTTCAAAATTTAGTCTATTAAGCAATTCCATGATGTTAAAAAATATTTCAATTAGCAGTTTTCTTTTTTTCTTTTATGTGTTAAGCAGTTTTTCGCAAAACAGTTTAAGAACAAATTTTGAAATGTCATTCAAGAAAAACGATCGTTATGTTTACCGAAATGCTGAAATGAAATTTAGACAGAATATGCAAGGCGTTTATTCAGATATTCTTTACGATACTTCTTTTTTTCTTTTGCATGTTAGGGATTTAAACGATTCTTTAAATTTTATTGATTTTAATTATGCAGATTATTTTAAAAACAATAAGTTAGAAACTGACCCAATAAATGAAAATGATATTTTAAAAACAGAAACCTATCAAATGTCTTTTTCTAAAGAAGGGAGATTTATAGAATTGCTAAATTGGGAGAGTTTTGCAAGCGTTTTAATACAAAATTTGAAAAGAGAATATTTGGCAAAACAAATTGATTCTAATACACTGAAACAGTATTATCTAATGTATCACAAACAAGCTTATGTTGAATATGTTTTGCTGCCTCGTGTGCTCGAGGTATTTGATTTTGTGGGATATGAATTTAGTAATACTGAAAAATATTTTTCTCAAAAATACATCAAAAATCCATTTGGCGGTAAAGATTTAGAGAAAGATTGTTTTTTTGAAATTAGCAAAAATAATTCTCACAAAAATTCGGTTATTGTGAAAGGCAAAGTCAGTTCTAATTTTGAGGACAACCCCATTTTGCAAAGAGACTATTGTATTTTTAAAAATGGATTTGAACCAACTGCGGCAATTTTTGAAACATTGCCCTATATTTATATCTTGGACACCTATGAATATCAATGGGGTACATTAAACAAACAGATTTTACGGTATTTAAGTTCGCACACTATCTATAGTGGCGATGAAAAACAAGGGTTGGATAGAGAAATTTTATTATATGCACGATAAAATTGAGAGTCGAAACATTGGGATAGCTTTTGTGTTTTCTCTTTTTAGTTTAGGATTTCTTTTTTTTCAAAGCAAAGGCATTGAGGGTGGTTTAGATTCTTGGAATCATTTTCTGATTTCAAGAAGTGCTATAAAGTACCCTGAATTGCTTCTCGACCAATGGAATAAACCAATTTTTACATGGTTAACTGTTTTTGTTTGCCAGTTTGGCATGAATGCTTTGGTATGGTTCAATATTATTTGTGTTTTGTTTAGTGGGTTGCTTATTGCTTTAGCTTTTAAAAAACAAAAGTTTTCTCATGCTTGGGTATTGCTGCCTTTGCTTGTGTTTACACCAATTTTGTTTGAAAATATTATCTCTGGATTAACAGAGCCATTGAATGTATTAATGCTCTCTACGGTAATGTATTTTTGGGCAAACAATAAATTGAAAACGGCTTTAATTATTGCATCCTTTTTGCCATTTGTTCGTACAGAAGGCTTTGTTATATTGGGAGCAATAATATTAATGGTGCTTTATAAAAAACAATACAAAGCTTTGCTGTGGCTGTTTGTTGGTAGTTTTGTTATGAATTTTGTTGGTTTTTTAATCACTGGCAAACCATTTTGGATAATTACCGAAAATCCATATTGGCAGCAAGAAGTGAGTGGGAAATTTGACCCAGGAAGTGGCTCATTTTTCCATTTTTTTAAGGTAGCAAGAAATATGTTTGGCTTGTTGGGTTGTGGTTTATTTTTGTTTGGCAATTTGGTTTTGGGTTATTTGTTAGTAAAAAAACAGAAAATAGACGATTTGTTTTTGCTTTCTTTCCTTGTTTTTTGGGCATATTTTATGGCTCACACCACTATTTATTATCTAGGCATTTTAGGTTCGCATGGCCTGCTTAGGGTTATGGCTGTTGTGGTTCCTGCTTTTGCTATCATAATTTTTTATGGATTAAATACAGCTTTTAAAAGTCTTAAATTTAAAAATGCTGGTTATTTTTATTTGTTGTTAATTTTAGGTTTCATTCATAATGCTTATAAAGAAACTGAGTATGCAAAGCCCTATCGTTGGAGCAAAGCGACCATAAAAGTTGACAAAGGGTTGCAAAATTTTTATAAAGCTGGGGAGTGGTTAAAGGAAAACAATCTTTTGGATAGCACTATTATTCATCAGTCGCCTTATTTTAATGTCGCCTTTAATAAGGATCCCTACAATGAAAAATCCTCTTTTTATGTATGGTCAATCAATCAAGAAAAAGATTATGCCCCCAAAGGTATTATCTTAGTTTGGGATGGTTTTTCGGCTGTGAGAGAAGGAAATATGAAGCTAATATGGTTGCGAAACAACCCTGAATATGAGGAAATACATTACATTGAAGGATTTGAAAAGCCAAAAGAAAACCCTCAAATGTGGGATATTAGGATTTTTAGAAAGATTAGTTACTTCAATAAATAAGGATGACACTTGGTTTTAATAGTTAAAAGTTATTCGGTATTAGTTTTTTAAAACAATACCACCTTCTCCGCAACCCTATAACCCTCCACATCAAACACAAAGAAATAAATCCCTTTGGGCAGTTGGATAGATTCTGAATAAATTTCGGGGACGAAATTTTTCAGAATGACATCGGGAT
>JBDNIM010000215.1:0-2738 GCA_041688295.1 Bacteroidia bacterium | reverse complement strand
GTGGATAATTATTAAGAAATAAAATGGTGGAATTGCATTGAAACAAAAGTGATTTTGGATTAAACCAAAAATTATTAAACATTTTTTAATAAATTTTAAATTGCCAATTTATATAAACCTTTTTAGAAATTTAAAATATTTGAAAGGAACGTATTTTACGGGCAAATCTATCCAAGTGGGTGTTGAAACAACGCCTCTGCTATTGCTAAAAGCCAAAAAACTATCATGTCCATGGTATTTTCCCATGCCGCTGTTTCCCACCCCGCCAAAAGGCAGATTGTGGTTGCCAACATGCATTAAAGTGTCGTTTATGCAAGCGCCACCCGAGCTTGTTTTTTCTAATACATTTTTTGCTGCTGCGTTTGTCCCAAAATAATAAAGTGCCAATGGTTTCTCATTTTTGTTGATATAATCAGGAACCTCTTCTATTTTATTGAAAGTCATTACGGGTAAAATAGGCCCAAATATTTCTTCCTGCATGATTGAAAAATGAGGTTCAACATTGTCTATAATTGTGGGTGCAATAAACTTTTCTTTAAAATCAATTTCTCCACCTGTGTGTATTGTGCCTTGTTTTAGCAAAGCAGCCAACCGTTCCATGGCTTTTTCATTGATAATACGGGGATAAAAACGACTTTGCTTAATGTTGTCGCCATACATTGATTTAAATTGGTGTGCTATTTTATCCAACAATTCATTTTTAATAGAATGGTGAGCAAAAATATAATCAGGTGCAATACAGGTTTGCCCAGCATTTAGGAGCTTGCCCCAAACAATGCGCTTGGCGGCCACTTCAATATCTGCACCTGCGTCCACTACACAAGGACTTTTTCCACCCAATTCTAAAACGACAGGTGTTAGGTTTTCTGCCGCTGCCTGCATCACAACCTTACCTACTTTGGGACTACCCGTAAAAAACATGATATCGAAACGCTGAGAAAACAAAACAGCATTGGTTTCTCGCCCGCCCTGAACAACAGTAATATAGCTAGAATCAAAGTTTTCAGCAATCATTTGCTCCATTAATTTTGCAACTATAGGGGTGTCAGGCGATGGTTTTAGAACACTGCAACAACCAGCAGAAATGGCGCCAATAAGTGGGTTGAAAAGCAACTGAAAAGGATAGTTCCATGGCGCAACAATTAGCGCCACACCTAGGGGTTCGTAAACTGTTTGGCTGCTGGATGGAAACAGATGAATGGGTGTTGAAACCCTTTTGGGTTTTGCCCAATTTTTAAGATTTTTTATGTGTTTGTCTATTTCACTTAAAACGATGCTAATCTCTGTTAAATAAGCTTCTTCAGCAGATTTATGCAAGTCGTGCCATAGGGCTTCCTCTATCTTTTTTTGATTTTGAACAACAACCTGCCTTAGCTTTTTAAGCTGGTTCAGCCTAAAGTGGATAGTTTTTGTTTGATGGGTTGAAAAATAGATTTTCTGACTACCTATTAGTTCTAATATTGTGTTTTCTGTAGTTTCTTTCATTGTAATTATATGGTTTACAAACCCCTTATTTCCTTCTTTCCCTTACAAGATACAAATGTTCTACTTTCTCCCGTGCCCAAGGTGTTTTTCTTAAAAAAGCAAGGCTCGATTTAATAGAGGGCTCATTTATAAAGCAATTAATATTCACCTTTTTTGCCAAATACTCCCACCCATAAGCCTCCACCAATATTTCTAATATGCTTGCCAATGTCATCCCATGCATCGGGTTGTTTGGCTGTTTGTTTTCTTCAGTATTTTCTTTGTCCATTTTTATTACTTGTTTTAAAAGTCTTCCTTAAAGATATGAAACCAGTGTTGGTAATGTTGCAAAAATCAGCTTATTGCGAACCAAGGTTGCGAAACGAAAGAGAAAACCATCAGCAAAGTTAAGCCATATTTCTTTATTCGCAAGCCAATAAAATTATTTTAAAAGGGTGATTTTTTATTATAAAAAGCAATGGTTTGATTTTAAAACCATCAAATATAGCAATAAAAATTCTTGCTTTTTTTTATGATGCTGTCAAAAGTCTTAATGTTTATTGAGGCTTTTCTATTTTTTTTAATGCTTCTAATTTAAATTCGCCCAATTGTTCGGGGGTCATTTTTTGCAAAATGGATTGTCATTTTAGGTTTGGGTCGGGGGTGGGGGTGGACATTTGGGTTTTGCACGGATGTGTTTCTTCCAGGGGGTTTCCTATTTCGTCTCGCCAATAAAGCAAATCGTTACGATAGCAATGCGGTTTTCGGCAAAACACGGATAAATCCTTAAGATTGATGCTTTTTTGGTTTCGGTGCACTAGGTCAAATGCCTTAGACTTAGGAAAACCGCAGGTTTTAACAAGCCATCATTGTGGCTGCCTTTAGTCTAATTCCAATAATTTCTCACTTATTTTATGCCAAATCATATGCAGATACATTTTTTTTGTTTTAATCCTTATAAATATAACTAACAGGTTTATCTTTATTACTAGAGAGTTAATTTTTAAAACGCTAATGAACTCTCGGGTCAAAATGAGATAGTGTCCAGAGAGTGTCCACCAAATTGTATAAACAGAATTTTATTGTTTATAGCTGTCTTCAAACATAATTTAAAATTGGTTTAAAATAATGGATACTTCCTATAAAATGTAAACAATGTACATCTAAAACTTAAAAAAGCACAAGATCATTGTGCTTTTTATTTTTGGTTGCGGGGACAAGACTCGAACTTGCGACCTTTGGGTTATGAGCCCAACGAGCTACCACTGCTCCAC
>JBDNIM010000214.1:0-3959 GCA_041688295.1 Bacteroidia bacterium | reverse complement strand
TTTGGGTCTTCTAATTGGTCGCAAATAGCCACACGGTGTCCAGCCCTCACTAATTTAGGCAAATAGGTATCTAAAGAATGATGAGGAAAACCAGCCAATTCTATTTCACTTACGCTACCAGCACCTCTTTTTGTTAAAATAATACCCAAAACTTTGGATGCTTGAATGGCATCTTCGCCAAAAGTTTCATAAAAATCTCCAACTCTGAATAACAATAATGCACCTGGGTATTTTTGTTTAAACCCAAAATACTGCTTCATTAAAGGGGTTGCGTTGTCTGCGTTTTTTGTACTCAAAATCAATTACAAATTAAATAGTTAAATTCTTGATAGCATTAACATCTTATCAATACTTTTTTTATTCAGAAAGTGTGCGTTTCCGTTTTCTTGTTTTAAAATATTCTACAATTGCATCTTCAGTGGTTACCCAGTTTTTACCTTCTTTATGGGCCGCTATTTTACCTTTTCGGGCGAGCAAACTTACATATTCTTGACTATATGGCAAACTCATTTCTTCAACAATATTGCTGATATTTTTGTAGCTATCGTTGGTGTCTTGTATGCTACTAATATAGATATCCAAACTTCTTTCCAATGCTTGAATAATTAGCAACAAAAGCTTAGAATAATCGCCATTATTTGCTTTATTAAGGGCATCATAATATTTTTTTCTGTCATTTTTTAGGATTATAGCGGGCGGATAGCCTTCTTGCATTAATAGCAAATTGAACAACAAACGGACTGTGCGACCATTGCCATCAAAAAAGGGATGAATCCAAACAAAGCGATGATGAAACACGCATGATTTAACAATAATATTGATAGATGACGATTCGTTATTTACCCAATTCATCAATTCATCGATTAAATCATAAACTTTAAGTGCATTGGGAGGCGAAAAATTTGCACCGGATATTCTAACGCCCGAATTTCTAAATCTACCAGAAAATTCTTTGTCTATTTTTGACAAAACCAAAGCATGAACATCTAAAATATTGGACAGTTCTATTGGTGTATTTTTTTTAGAGAGTTTTTCAATAAATTCTATTGCTTCTTGATGATTAACGGCTTCAAAGTGTTCTCGAAGGCTTTTCCCACTGATTGTAAGCCCATCTTCTAAAATAACTTTTGTTTCTTGTAGGGTGAGTGTATTGCCTTCAATACTGTTGGAATTGTATGTCCATTCTAGCGCCAACGCTTCCTTTATTTTAAGGGTTGCGTAGCCTGATAACGGCCTATTTCTATCTAGAATTGCTTTCTTTTTTTCAATTCTTGACAGTTGTTGGGCCAAATTTTCAAATTCATAGTTATATTTTTTCCATTCCACCCCACAAAGATACTAACATCGTTTCGGTTTAAAAAACTTTTTTGCCGATATTTAAAATTTTTTCTGTTTCTATCTCTTTTCTTGAAAAAATTGTTGCATCATTGCTACACTTTCTTTTTCCAAAATCCCCGTTTCTATTTCTATTTTAGGGGCAAATTCTGCCAAATCAATAAATTTACTGTTTCCTGTTTTTGGTTCTTTTCCACCTATATAAACTTTAGATATTCTGCTGTTTTTTATGGCGCCCATGCACATAACACAAGGTTCTATCGTTACATAAAGTTCGCACTCTTCCAAATATTTTGAGTTTATAGTTAATGCGGCTGCTGTTATGGCAAGCATTTCTGCATGGGCCGTAACATCCTTTAATTTCTCTGTTTGATTATAACCCTTGCCCACAATTTTATTGTTGCAAACAATTATTGCTCCAATGGGAACCTCATCTTCATCAAAGGCTTTTTGCGCTTCATCTAACGCTTTTTTCATGTAAATTTCTTTCAGATTAAGTGTTTCCATTATTTCTTTTGCTTAGCTTTTTTGGGTCTAAAAACCCCAATATATTTTAATTCATCCATTACAAACCATTTATTGTCCATTTTTAAACAAGTGGCTTTAATAATATATTTTTTATTTTTTGCTTTTATATACCATGTAACATAAGCAAACTCAGTTTTTTCTTCATAAGAATGTTTAAAATCAATAGAATCTAAAGTGCTTGTTTTCCAATCCAGTTTTGACTTCAATGCTTTTTTCATCAATTTAGTATGTTGCAATCTTAGCCTGTTCCAAAAATAATTATACATTGCATATTGCGTAATATCGGATTGGTCGCCCGCCATAGATTTGTCTATAAACTTTTTATAGGTTTTAAAAGAAGGATAAACAATTCGCATTTCTGAAAATCGTTTTCTTTTAAATATTTTATAACAAGTATCCATCATCCATTCCAACTCTTCGAGTTCAGAAATGTTTGAGTTTTCTGTTGTGTCGGCCTCAAATTGGGCATGCACACTTGAAACCGCAAAACCACTAAAAAGCATGAATGCAAGTAGGAATTTATTAATCAAAACGCATTTCAAATTTTATTAAATGGTCATAATTTCTTTTTCCTTGTCAACAATCATAGAATCAATTTTTTGAATCAATTGGTCCAATTGTTTTTGAACTTTGCTTTCAGCATCTTTAGCCTCATCTTCGCTCAAACCATCTTTTTGAAGTTTTTTTACTTTTTCATTGGTGTCTTTTCTGTAATTTCTTGCAACAACTTTACTGCTTTCACCTTCATGTTTTACCATTTTCACCAATTGAAGCCTTCTTTCTTGCGTTAGCGGAGGAATTGTTATTCTAATTTGTTGTCCATCATTGTTGGGAGCAAAACCAAGATTTGAGTTGATAATGCCTCTTTCAATATCATTAATAATGGTTCTTTCCCAAGGCTGAATACTTATTGTTCTTGCATCTGGTGCAGACACATTGGCCACTTGAGACAATGGCACAGGGCTACCATAATAGTCAACCATAACTCCTTCCACCATGCCAGGAGAAGCTTTGCCAGCTCTGATATTTGTGAACTCATGAACGGTGTGCTTAACACATTTTTCTAAATTTTGACTGTATTCTAAAAGTACATCATTTATTGTTTGACTCATTTTTGTTTTTGGTGTTTGAAAATAAAGTACAAAATAAACGCTTATTTCATACTTTTAAAAATTTTTATTGAAAAAAAGCAGAATAATTCGTTTCAATAGTCAATTTAGTGTTAAATTTGCAGTATAATTTAAAAAAAAAATGTCAATTTTATTCTTGCAAAATATAGGTAGCGTGTCAACAGTTTTAATCATTGTAGTGGTTTTACTGCTTTTTGGAGGAAAAAAAATCCCAGAACTTATGAGAGGTTTAGGAAGCGGTATCAGAGAATTTAACGATGCTAAAAACAAAGTTAAAGACGAAATCGAAAAAGGAATTAAAGACAACAAAACCAAAACAGAGGAATAAGCTCTTTTTCAGGAATGCAAAAGAAGTATTATTCACTCTCTGAAATTCAAAAAGAAATTTCGGAAAAAAAAACAAATGTTTCAGAAATAGTAAATTATTACATTTCTCGCATCAATGAATTTCATCATCTAAACGCTTTTTTAGAAGTCTTTGAAACAGAAGCAAAGCAAAAAGCAATAGAAATTCAAGATAAAATTAATCAAGGCACAGCAGGGAAATTGGCTGGAATGGTGATTGCCATTAAAGACAATATTGTTTTCAAAGGCCATCGTTCATCGGCTTCATCTAAAATATTAAAAGGTTTTGAATCCTTGTTTTCTGCCACGGTTGTGGAGCGACTTTTAAAAGAAGACGCCATTATTATTGGCCGAACAAATTGTGATGAGTTTGCTATGGGCGCAAGCAATGAAAATTCCGCATTTGGCCCTGTTTTAAATGCACAAGACATTTCGAGAGTGCCAGGAGGAAGCAGCGGAGGCAGTGCTGTTGCGGTTCAGGCAGACATGTGTTTGGCCAGTTTGGGGAGCGACACAGGTGGCTCTATTCGGCAGCCGGCAGCCTTTACAGGCACTTATGGTTTATATCCAACTTATGGCTCAGTTAGCCGCTGGGGATTAATTGCTTTTGCTAGCAGTATC
>JBDNIM010000213.1:0-10543 GCA_041688295.1 Bacteroidia bacterium | reverse complement strand
TTTCTCAACAAAAAGAGATTGATCATTTAAAAGAAAGATTAGAAAAAATCGAATCTAAATCAGTAGCTTTTAATCAACCACCCTTTAATAGCCAAGCTACAAATGGAATACTGATTGCAACACTTGCATTTGTTGCAATAGTGATTGGCAGAGGGCAATTTTCTAAACTAATTAAAAAGTAAAAGCCATGAAAAATTTATTTATTGTTTTTGGGTTGATTGGGCTTTTGGGAGTTCAATCTTGTGAGAAAGGCAAAAGTCCTTTAATAATTCCAACACCTCATCCATTGTTCCAAAAATATTTTAAACACAATCCTGGCACCACTTGGGTTTACAATATTGAAGGCACCAATGACACAACCGTTGATATTGCTATTGATCCTCAAGGCAGTCCGTACGTTATTACACTAATTATATCTCAGGAAGAGTCGTTGAAGTTTAGTTTTGAAAGTGATTTTGCCAATTTGATATGCTTTTATGTGGAAGGATTGACTAGTGGCCATTGTTGTAAAATAGCTAATGATACATTCTTAAATAGGCCAAAGATTTACAATAGTAATTCTGATACTTCTGGAATTCTTGATTCTGTTATAGTAAATGGAATTAAATATTATAATGTTTTAAAAAGTATAGATTCTGGTGTTCCTCGTTTCAAAGAATTATGGTTTGCTCCTAATGTAGGAATTATAAAAAGAATATCTAGTAACAACAAAGTATTTACTCTTAAAACGTTTAAACCCAAAAAATAATGTTATGAAAAATATTAATTTATTATCTTGCTTTTTTATTTGCATAAATTTATTTGCACAAAATCCAAATAATGAAATACCTTATAGTATAATTCATGCTTTACCATTACCAGAAGTAACCATTTTGCCTGCTATTAGTAACACTCACTTTGATACTTTGAAATATTGTTTTGAAGAAGATAGTGTTAACCATGAAGAGCCACATTCTGTAGGGCAGAATTTGTTTAAAACTATAGACCAAATAGGTGAAATTGAAACCCATCTAACTACAAAAGTTTGGCGTGTTTTATTAAATTCTAATTCAGCATTTGCAGTGCGTTTGTATTTGGAAAAAGTACACCTTAGACCAATGGAAAAACTGTTTTTTTACACATTAGATTTAAATAATAATCCAGTTGGCATTGATGGCGCTTTTACAGATTATCACAACACGATTGATAGTTATATGGTTTCGCCCAGTTACAATGGCACAAAATTATTATGGAATATAATGGTCCTACCTTTCTAGAATTGCCAACTTTTAAATTGTCCTTTTTATCGCATGGATTTAGAAAGCAATCAGGAGGAGTAAATAATAAAACATTGGAATGTCACAATGATGTGAATTGAAACCCAGAAAATCCTTGGTGTAATGAGATAAGATCTGTATGTAAAATAACAGTTTCTAGAAATATTCCTGTCTATAAAAATCGTGTTACTGGGGAACTCTTATACACTAGGGTTTTTTCTTGGACTGGCTCAGGAGCACTATTGAATAATAGCATTAACAACTTTAAACCATTGATACTAACAGCAAGACATGTAATTAGATGCCCCACTATTTATGTAGAAAAACCTAATGAACAAGATGGTTTAGATGGTTTGTCGTATGGTTATGTAGAATTTGAAAAGGCTATATTTGAATTTAATTTTCAACATAGGTTGTGTGATAATGGTTATGATTCAAGTTCTCTTCAATGTGGCTCATTAAAAGATATATCGGTTAATTTTAGAGAAAAAGGTTGTAAATTAATTGAAGATGAAAGTGGTGTTTTTGGGTGCGAATTGGCTTTGTTAGAAATGACAAATAAGCCTCCTCTTCAATTCAATGTCTATTATGCAGGCTGGGACAGACACAAAATTTCTGATATTGAAGGTGATGATGTAACAGGTATACATCATCCTAATTCGGATTTAAAAAAAATCAGTCATGGAGAAATTGATAGAAATCTATTGGGATTAAGTGCAAAAGTTGCAGTTGATTGGACAAATGGAGTAACACAAACTGGTTCTTCTGGATCTCCTTTATTTAGAAACGATACCAGACGAGTCATTGGTGCATTGTCTTGGGGTTTTAATGATAATTGCAATGATCTTGGTCAGCGAGATAGGTATGGAAAGTTGCGTGCATTTTGGGGTAAAGTAAAAGATGATCTTTCACCAGACAATCATGATAGGAATTGGTTTGTAGGAAATGATCCTCTTGGATCTTGTCAAAACAATATAGAATTAAACACTCGTTTTCTACCTTCCTCAATCTATCGTCTTGCAAAACCAGATATTTTAATACAAGCAGCACAATCTATTACAATAGCGAATAAAGAAATAACGAAAATTATTAATTTGTGTATAAATGGTCAATCTTTTAACTCAAATTATATCTTTACGGCAAATAATATTATTTCAATTAAAGGTAATAAAGGCTTTAGCATTCAAAGCGGGGCAACTGTATCAATGCGCATTCAACCGTGTGGATTGTTCGGGAATTGCGAACAAAATCACTATTCAACACCACCACCTGAAAATAATTTTGATTCAAATACCAATACGACAAATTTGAAATCAAGTATAAAATCAAATGAAAATGTAACTATATACCCAAATCCATAAAATGGTTCAATTGAAATAAATATCAATTCAAATTATCCGATTAATGAATTTGAAATTTTCAATTCGATTGGACAATCAATTTATTCATATAAAAATAGAGGAAATTTTGAGAATACTATTCAATTTCAAATTAAGGATTATACAAATGGAATTTATTTTATTAAAATTAAATATGAAAATGAAGGTTTCATTCACAAAAAAATTGTTATAAATTAGATAATTTAATTATCTCTAATTTCTTTTTTTTTGGTTGGTTTTGAAAACTAATCTAATTCTTTGATAAATAAAATAATTGATTTGAAGTTTTGCCGAAATTTAACTTTTCTAGAGTTCTAAACTTTGGAAAAGTTTTATAAAACGATAAAACTTCGGCTTCATATACTCTCACTAATAACCCAAGCTTCGCTCCAGGCCGCTTGAAAATTAAAGCCACCCGTAAGTGCATCAATATCCAAAACCTCGCCAGCAAAATATAAATCCTCTATGGTTTTTGATGACATGGTTTTAAAATCCACTGTTTTTAAATTTACGCCACCGCTCGTAACAAACTCGTCCTTAAAAGTGCTTTTTCCTTTCACTTCAAGCGGAAATGATGTCAAGTTTTTGGACAGCAATTGCATTTCGCTATTGGAAACATCCGACCAGTTTTTTGAAGTTTCTAAGCTAAGTTCACAAATATTTTGCCAAAATCTATTGCTCAATCCAAACTGTGGATTGGTTAAAATGCTTTTTTTAGAATGAAGGGTTTTGTGTTTTTTCAAGCTTTCAAAAACCATTTCATATTCCAATCCAACTGCATTTAATGTTATATTGAATTTATAAGCTAAATTGCTCAAAAGTCGTGCGCCAATAGATGAAAGTTTTAAAATGCCTGGTCCACTAAGTCCCCAATGGGTGATTAAAACTGGGCCTTTTTGTGTAAAGCTTTTAAGTTGATTTTTACTGATTTTATCTTTTAAATCCAATGAGACAATTGCATCTGGCAGCGAAATGCCCATTAAGTCTTTGATTAAAGGATGTTTGATGTTGAATGTAAACAATGAAGGCACGGGAGGAATAATATCTATACCATTTTCTTTTAAAAGATGCCATATTTGATTGCTACTACCAGAACACATTACAAGGTTTTTGCATTCCCAAATATTGCTATTGATAGTTAGCGTAAATCCCCACTGGGTTCTTGTAAACGATTCAAAAGCATGTTGCGTGTATATTTCAATGCCAAGTTTGCTACAAGCATTTAAAAAGCAGTTAACAATTGTTTCGGAGGTGTTGGAGATTGGAAACATTCTGCCATCGCTCTCAGTTTTCAGTTCAATGCCTTCTTTTTTAAACCATTCGATGGTATTCGTTGAATTAAATCTTTCAAAAACAGACAACAACTCTTTGCTTCCTCTTGGGTAATACGAAACCAAAGTTTGATTGTCGAAACAAGCGTGGGTTACATTGCACCTGCCTCCGCCACTAATTTGCACTTTGCCGAGCAGTGTTTTCGATTTTTCGAAAATGGCTATTTTAAGATGGGGTTGTTTCCTTTTTAAATTAATAGCCGTAAAAAATCCGGCTGCACCACCGCCAATAATAGCAATGTCTATTTTCATCTAAAAAAAAGGACTAAAGTGCGCTAATTTCTATATCGAAACTTTCCATAATCAAATTGGCAAGCAATTCTTTACTAGCTTTTTCAGCTTCTGCATTGGCTTGCTCTTTGCTAGCAGCTTCTGTTATATAGGTAATACATTTGCCAACTCTAACCTCTTTGATATTTGATAATCCGATATTGTTTAAACCATTTGTTACTGCTTTTCCTTGTGGGTCTAACAACTCTTTCCTTGGCATTACTTCTATTTTAACTAAAAACTGCATAATTTATTTTTTTGCAAAATTAAGAAAAACTGAAGACAAAACATACACAACATAAATAATTGGCAAAGCAAGCCATTGAAACAATAAAATACTCGCTAATCCAATGATAGCAATGCCTATTTGAACACTGTAAGTTTTCATTGGCTTGTCTTTTTTTATTTTTAAAGAAACCAAAGGCAATTCGCTGATTAATAAAAAAGAAATAATGGCACAGAAAAAGAGGAAAATGATTGGGTATTCAAAAATTGAATCAAAAACAAAGCTGCCTAAAGAACCACTAATTAAAGCAAAACTTGCAACCATTAGGCCTGTAATAGGAGTGGGCACACCAATAAAAGATTCACTTTGACGGGTGTCTATATTAAATTTTGCCAATCGATAGGCAGAAAGGGTGGGCAACAAAATAAATGCATACCTAAAATATTCATAAGGGCCAACAAATGCAGTGGTATTAGAAAAATAGTATAACATGATGCTCGGTGCAACGCCAAATGTTACACAATCTGCCAATGAGTCTAATTGTTTGCCCAATTCGCCACTAACGCCAAGTAATCTTGCTAAAAAACCATCAAAAAAATCTAAAATGACTGCAAAGATGATTAAATAGGCTGCCTTTTCGGGCTCGTTTTGAAAGATTAAAATAATAGCAAAAACCCCACAACTTAAATTTCCAAGTGTAAAAAGATTAGGAATTTGTTTTTTTATATTTTCTAAAATCATTTGTTTTGTCTTTTAAAAAGATATTTAATTTCCTTGAGAAATTGTGGGTTGCGAAATGCCTCTTTTTTTGCAAAAAATTTCGACAGCGGCACTGTAACTTACAATTTTATCTTTAAAATATTCAACTATTTCGGCTTTTTCTTCCTCGGTTGCCTCCAATTGATTCAGAATATTAAGTAAGTGCATTTTCATGTGTCCTTTTTGAATGCCTGATGTAACTAAAGAACGAATGGCCGAAAAGTTTTGCGCCAGACCTAACACCGCAGTTATTTGCATTAATTCTTGTGCATTTGGGTTGCCCAAAAGTTTAAGTGCAAATTTCACCATCGGGTGCAAGCCTGTGAGCCCGCCAACGGTGCCCATTGCCAATGGAATATCTAGCCAAAAATATAGTTTCCCGTTTTCAATTTTAGCATGGGTCAAGCTGCTGTATTTTCCACTTCTGCTGGCATACGCGTGTGCACAAGCTTCAATGGCTCTGAAATCATTTCCTGTAGCAATTACAACGCTGTCTATGCCATTCATAATGCCTTTATTATGTGTTGTGGCACGATAGGGTTCTATCTCGGCAATGCGAATGGCTCTGCAAAATTTTTCCGCAAATTCTGTTCCCGACATTTCCCCTTCGCTTAAATCTTTGATATTTGCAGAAACCTCTGCTCTCACAAGGCAGTTGGGCGTGTAATTGCTCAAAATGCACATGATAATTTGAATTTCTTTTTCAGCTTCGCTTAAAAGTGTTGTTTTAGAAATTTCATTTTTCAAAATTTTAGAAAACTCTTCTAAAACAGAGTTAATGAAATTTGCGCCCATACTGTCGCAGGTATCAAAGGTGGCTTGCAACTGAAAATAGCCTTGTTCTTCTTGTGTTTTGTCTAATAAATTTAAGGATAAAATACCACCACCACGCAATTGCATGTTTTTGGTGATGTGTTGTGTTTCTTCAAAAAACTTGTGTTTAATTGATTCAAAAAAAGCAAACAGTTTTGCGCTTTCTTGGCCTTCCCAAATAAAATGAACATGTCCAATTTTTTCAATGCCTAGTACACTGGTTTTAAACCCTCCTTTGTCTATCCAAAAATTTGCGGCTTTGGCAGCAGCAGCAACAACGCTGCTTTCTTCAATTGCCATTGGCACACAATAAATCTTATCGTTAATTTTAAAGTTTGGAGAAATACCAAAAGGGATATAAAAATTTGTAAGCGTGTTTTCTATGAACTCTTCATGCAGTTTTTGCAATTTTGTATCAGTATGCCAATAGCTTTTTAAAAAATCGATGGCTTGTTCATCATTTTTTAAATAATTTGAAACAATCCATTCTATTTTTGCTTCTTTGCTAAGTTTAGAAAATCCTTTGATTTGCATGGTTTTGGTGTTTTTTTAAGGTTTGATTTTTAAATATTGGTAGCAAGTTTCCAAGCCTTTTTTTTGCAGTTCGCAAAATTGAAACAATTGCTCATAGTCGCCTATTGCGTGTTTTAAAAAGGCCGAGGCTTGGGCAAAAATAGCGTTGGTTTTGGACTGTTCTGTTAAATAAAAACCATCCATATAGTTTTTTATACCTCCGCTAATAATGATGTTTTTGCAAATGGCTTTTTCTCCCAATTGCTTTATTGCGGCATTAGAAAAGTTTAGCATTTCTTGTGCATTGTGTCCAATTTTTGTAATCGGACTTAGCATTTCTTGTATGTTTGGGTCTTGTCTCAAAAGCTCGAGTGTGGCAAAGTTAGTGCCTCCGTGTGCGCCAAACTCTATGGCTTCGATAGGAAGTTGAAATAATTCCATGAACGATGCTGGCCCAAATCCTTGCCCCACTTCTTTTACAATAATCTTCAAGTCTAATTTGTCTAAAACTTTTTTAATCGTGTCAATGGGTCTATGTTTTATTAAATCGCCTTCGGGTTGCAGCAATTCTTGCAATGGATTCACATGAATGATTAAACCATCTGCCTCTATTTTTTTAATTAAATCTGTAATTAAGTGCCATTCGTTTTTTTCAATAATTTCTTCTATTTGAGCAATACCCAAGTTAGCAAACAATGGCAAATCATCGCCCATAATTGGACGGATATTAAAATCTTGAAAATAGGTATTGTCTTTTAAAATAATCCGACAACTGCCAAGCCCAATGCCCATGCCAAAATCTTTGCATGCTTTGGCTAAGTTTTTATTGATAATTCCGGCTTGTTTTGTTCCGCCCGTCATGCTGCTAACCCACAATGGCATTTGAAGGGTTTTGTTGGCGATAATTTTTTTAGGAATTGCGTCAGCAGTGGGATGGGGCGCCAAAAAAGGTTCATAATAAAACCTGTCATCGTTGGTCAATGTTTGAGATAAAAAAGCCAATTCAATATGGTCTTTTTTGCGTTCCGATGTTATATTATTGTCCAAAACTAGTTGATTTAAAATTTATTAACCGCAAATTTATGTTTTTGTTTGGAATAAAGGAGGTTTAAAACCAAATTATGCATTTAAAAGTAAAAAAGTGAATGGAATAAGGCATTATTCCTGAAATATTAGTAAGCAAGTTTTTTTTGAATGTGAAAATAATCTTAAAAACATTAAATTTGCCAAGTGAAAAATTCTGGCATCATTGCTTTTTCTTTACTTGTTTTTATTGAGAGCTTTGGGCAATCGCATTTTCGTGCCATTTCTGTTTCTGCTTTCCCTGGTTTTTTAATTGCACATAGGGAATATATGGCAAATATGGAAGCCCATGTTGGTGGGTTCGAAATTATGTATAACAGCAATCAAACAGGTTGGAAGCAGGTGGAAGACAACTACAAAAACCTTAAATGGGGAACAGGGTTTAGCTATTTTAACCTTGGAAACAATGCTATTAATGGTTCTATTTATGCTTGGCATATTCACCTTGAAGCCAATTTGAAAAAAAGAAGAAAGTTTCAAAGTGCCATTCGGTTTGGTTCAGGTATTGGATACTTCAATAATCCGTATAATTTAGTAAGAAATAAAACCAACAAAGCCATTGGCTCCCATTTTAATGGAAACATTCAGCTGATGTGGAACACCTATCACGACTTGGATAAAACACACCAATTGATTTTAGGTATCGGTGTAACGCACTACAGCAACGGTAATTTTAAACGGCCCAATCTAGGGGTTAATAATGCGCACCTTGCTTTTGGCATTAATCGGAAATTTAATTTAGATAAAAAACTAGTTTCTAAAGATTTGCCTCAGCTTTTTCCTAAAAATGGATTTGAGGTTTTGTTTGGGGTTGCTAATAAACAAATTGATGTGGCAGACACCCGGAGATTCACTATTTTGTCTGGCAGTGTTTTGGCTTATTTCAAACATTCGGAAACACGGAATTGGCGAGTAGGCGTGGAGTCATTTTTTGATAAAACATATCCTTACCAATTGTTTAGACCAGAGGCTTTAAAAAACTTAAAACTAAAGGAATATACTGAGTTGGCTTTGAAAGTAGGGCACGAGTTTATGTTTGGGAGAGTTGCTATAGTTACAGATATTGGGGCTTATGTTTATCGTCCAAATGAATATAAAAAAAGAGTTTATTTCAAAATTGGGTTTAATTATTGCTTTAACAAAGGTTTTATTGCCCAAACACGACTGAAAACACACATGGCAGTGGCTGATTATTTTCATTGGGGAGTAGGCTACAGGTTTAAAAATCCATTGATGAAAG
Source organism: Bacteroidia bacterium (assembly GCA_041688295.1). GTDB lineage: Bacteria > Bacteroidota > Bacteroidia > NS11-12g > UBA955 > JABMMZ01. The sequence goes on along the minus strand of JBDNIM010000213.1, from coordinate 1,673 downwards.
AATGAAGAAGTTTTTGTTTTATATGGTTGTTTGGGTAAGTTTTTTTTCTTGCAAAAGGGCAGACGATGCCTTTAAATCTTATGGAAAAGATATCACCTTAGAAAGGCAAGTTGGGGCGTTTGCAAAAATATTTGTTGGCGATAAATTTGATGTTGTTTTGGTGCAAGATTCTATGCAAGCGGGCAAGGTTTTAATTACCGCAGGAGAAAATGTGATAGATGGTTATGAAACTGTTGTTAGAAATGGCGAATTGCGGATTGAAAATAAGAATATATTCAATTGGGTGAGAAAATTAAAAGTAAGGCAAAAGGTTGTGGTTTTTTTTAAAGAAATTGAGTTTTTAAGTATTCAATCGAGTGCTAAGGTTAGTTGTATGGATAGTATTGTTAGCGAAACAAAAATATTTATAGATCATGGCGGTTTGGAAGATGCTGCGTTAAAAATTAATTCAGATTACTTGTATGTAAATTGCACCAATACTGGCGGACTTTTTTTAACAGGAAAGGCTTTTCTTTTGTCTGCCTCAATAGATGATATTAGTTTCTTGAACGCCATTCATTTTTTGCCACAAAAAGCATATTTATCTAGTTTTAGTCTTAGTAATTCTTTTGTTGCGGCAAGCAATGTTTTAGAAATTAACAACCATGGAGAGGCAACTATTTTCTATAAAGAAATAGCTGGTGCCCAAATTAATAAAATCAATTTTGGCAAAGGCAAAATTGTGAAAGTGAATTAAAACAACTCAGAATTTTTGTTATATTGTACCCTGCCTAAATGTTTGTAAGCATTTGCGGTAGCCTCTCTTCCTCGGGCGGTTCGCATCAAATAGCCTTCTTGAATTAAAAATGGCTCATAAACCTCTTCAATTGTGCCTGGCTCTTCGCCCACGGCAGTTGCAATCGTGCTGATACCAACAGGCCCTCCTTTAAATTTATCAATAATAGTGCTCAATATTTTATTGTCCATTTCATCTAATCCATTTGCATCTACATTCAAAGCTTCTAAGGCAATTTTGGCTATTTTCATATCAATTTTCCCATCGCCTTTGATTTGTGCAAAATCTCTTGTTCGTCTCAATAAGGCATTGGCAATTCTGGGGGTTCCTCTGCTTCTTCTTGCTATTTCGTAAGCTGCTGCTTCTACAATTGGAATGTTGATAATGCTAGATGAGCGCTGAATAATGGTGGCTAATAAGTCGGTGTTGTAATATTCTAAACGGTTGGTGATACCAAATCTTGCTCGCAAAGGAGAGGTGAGCAAACCTGAACGGGTGGTGGCTCCCACAAGGGTGAAAGGCGATAAGCTAATTTGCACAGACCTAGCACTAGGGCCACTGTCAAGCATGATGTCAATTTTATAATCTTCCATGGCAGAGTATAAATACTCCTCCACCACGGGGCTCAATCTATGAATTTCATCTATAAATAACACATCGCCTTCATCAAGATTGGTGAGCAATCCTGCCAAATCTCCCGGTTTTTCTAACACAGGGCCGCTCGTTATTTTTATATTGCTTTTTAGTTCGTTGGCAATGATGTTGGCAAGAGTCGTTTTGCCCAATCCGGGAGGGCCATGCAGCAAAACATGGTCTAGGGCTTCGCCTCTTTGAACGGCTGCTTTTACAAAAATCTTTAAATTCTCTAGAATTTTGTCCTGACCAGTAAAATCATCAA
>JBDNIM010000023.1:0-2977 GCA_041688295.1 Bacteroidia bacterium | reverse complement strand
TAAGTTACCAAAAATAAGATTGAAAAAATAACAGCCAAAAGCATTGTTTTTTTATGCGCTTCGAAGTTTTTTTGTTTCACAAATATTAAACCAACAATTAATAAAATGGCAACCATGGAATTTAAAAAAGCACTAATGGCTGGGAAAATATGTGTATCCGTTACACCAATATCAATTTTTATCTTTCGCATTAAAACAACAAGTAAAAATACAACAGTGGAAAGAGACAGAATAATCCAGTTGGCTAGTTTGTCGTTTTTTAAAATTGTTTTCATATTGTTTTTTGATTCTTGCTTGTCTTGTATTCTAATTTTAAAGCCCTAACAGCATCAATAATTTCTTTCTTATCATTCTGTCCACCTGTTTCAAAAACACCTCTAACGCGCTTTTGTTTGTCCACCAGTACAATTTTATTGCTATGAAACAATCCATTGTGTTCATCGGCAGCACCAGGAATTTTATAACTATATTCTGCAAGATTATAAATTGTTGATTTATTACCAGTTAAAAAAGTCCAGTTTGGTAGTTTTGCGTTTAGTTTTTTTGAATAATCTAATAATACAGAGGGCGTATCATTGATGGGGTCAACAGTAAAGGACAAAAATCTAATCATATCATCTTTTTCAAATTCAGAGTAAATATGAAAGGCAATAAAATTGTTCATTTTAGGACAAACAGTTTCACAATTTGCAAAAAAGAAGTTTACCAGCATTAGTTTATCATCAAAAGAATTTAATGTTACAGTATCACTCTTCTGATTAATGAGTTTAAAGTTTTCAATTGTGTGATATATCGTGTCGCCTTTACTGTCCAGTTCTCTATCAAAATAGATTGGAAGTTTTTTTGAGTAATGCACGCCCGTTTTGTTTAGCATTATCCATAGAATAGGCAGTATGAGAATTAAAAACAAAAAGCCCAACACTTTCCATGTCGAACTTTTTTTATTTGTTTGGTTCATTTTATATTAATATTTCATTGAACTGATAAATCCGCCTTCTATCATTAAAAATGCAACTAAATAAGAAATAAAAATTATTGCTGGTAAAATAATCATCCAGCGCATAAATTTAGCTTCAAAATTTAAGTGCATAAATATTCCAATGATTAAAATTGCTTTTATTACGCCTAAAACAATGAAAGTAATGTTTCTAAACATGTTTGCAGGAAACACAAAGTATATAATAAAATCTATTACTGTGATAAATAAGAGAATCCAAAAGGTTTTCCAAAGTTGTTTGGTTCCATGAGATTCTGTATGCGGAATATATGATTCTGGAATATATTCTCCTTCTATGTGGTTGTTTTGATGACTGCTCATAATGCTCTTTTTTATGTTAAATTAAATAATAAAATGTAAATACAAATACCCAAACCAGGTCAACAAAGTGCCAATATAGACCAACTTTTTCAACCATTTCATAATGTCCTCTTTTAATATAGGTGCCTGCAACAACATTTAACCATATTATAATATTGATAATTACTCCACTCAATACATGGAAACCATGAAATCCTGTTACAATAAAAAATAATGATGCAAAAGGAACAGGACCTGGCGCTCTATCTACAGATAACCATTCATAGTGTGATCCAAATTTAAGTGCAGTTGTTTTTGCATGGCCTGCATCTGTTAATCCAAACATATTGGTGTCCAATCTTCCGCCTTCATGAATGAATTGAGACCATTCCCAAGCTTGACAGCCTAAAAATGCAAAACCACCAATAATGGTATAAATCATGTATTTTGAAACTTCTGTATTTGATTTTCTTTGTCCTGCTTCAACAGCTAATACCATTGTTACAGATGAAAAAATTAGAATAAATGTCATTAACGACACAAATAATAATGGCAAGTGCATGCCATGCGCAAAAGGAAAGTGATTAAAAACATTTGCAGGATCGGGCCAAGGGGTGGAACTACCTCCATAACTGTAACGGATTGCTCCATAACCTACTAATAAGGAAGAAAATGTGAAAGCATCCGATAAAAGGAAGATCCACATCATTAATTTTCCATAGCTTACATTGAAAGGCGAACGCCCACCTTTCCAAATACTTTCTGATGATACTGTTGTTGAATTCGACATTTTTTTGTTGTACCTAAATTACTTTGCGAAATAAAGAAATAAAATCAAGAAAATCCACACCAATCCTAAAAAATGCCAATATGTTTTGCATATATTTATGAACACTAGGTTTTTTTTGTGGATTTGCAGTTTCGTTGATTTAACTAAAGCTGTGATTATCAATATAATGCCGCCTAAAATATGAAACAAGTGAACCCCAGAAAGAACATAAACAAATGATGCAGAAATCTCTCCTGGCTCTTGATTTGAGAAGAAAAAGCCCATTTTTTTCATTTCTAGCCATGCTAAATACTGTGAAAATGAAAATAAAAAGGCGAGAATAAGTGTAATTGTTAAAATTGAAGGCAAAATAAACACATTATCTTTCTTTGCAGAGACATAAGCCCATTGCATAAAAAAGCTTGAAATAAGAACAATTGCGGTGCTAATTAAAAACTGATTTGGCAAGGTAAAATCTAACCATGCATTGTTTCTAATTCCGTCCGATCTATGCACCCAATAGGCACTTAAAAGTGCCATAAAAAGCATTGTACTTGCGACAATGAATAGCCATGTTACAAAAGTTTTTTCGTTGAATACATTTTTTTTATTGGACATAATTTGATTTGTAGGCATAATTTTTGATTTTTTTAGAGTAAATAACTTAATAAGACTAATGGCATGTATAAAAGAGAGGCGAACATTAGTTTTTTTGCATCTTGAATGGAGAGGGTTTGATATAAAACATAAGCTCTGTAAATTAGTAACGCAGCGCAAGGGATTATAATAATAAGACTGTAAGGACTGGTAAATTGATTAATAAGACTGTAAGGACTGAGAATTTCATGTTTTAAAAACAATGGATATAAACTTAGTATAAATAACATAATACTATATGTAATTGTTTTCAT
>JBDNIM010000212.1:0-14557 GCA_041688295.1 Bacteroidia bacterium | reverse complement strand
CAGGTTTTAACTTCAAAAGGATGATGAATAAATATAAATCATCTTTTTGGCACTTCTTTCAAACCCTTATTTTTAAAATTATTGAAGTCATGAATTTTAATTTAAAAATAAAAATGGCTTTTTAAGGCTCGACTATTTAATATTACCACATGACTTAAAAATTCCCGATTTTCGAAGGCTCTCAGCAGTGGAGTTTTTCATAGCGGCATTTTTGTATTGAGCTAAATTATTGAATTGTTTATCTTGAGCGTTATATTGAGTTCCATGAAGTAGTTTTAGGTTTAAAGGATAACCTTGTGTCTTTGCAAAGTCAGCAATTAACCCAATCGCCAAATCTTCGCAGGTTCTTTTTATTTTAGAACTAACATTTTGCTTCTTAGCTACATAAATTCCAAATAATTCAGCACTATTTGACGCCCATTTGGTGGTTGCCTCCCAAGCTTCCAATCCTTCATATTCCATGCATTGAATAACTCTGCCTTCTGCAAAAGCATATGTGGAATTCCATGGAAAAGAACTACTGATAGGGTCTTTTGACAAAAACCTTCCAAGTCTAGCATCATGTATTCTATACTTAAATTCATAACTATTTCCTTCACCATTAACCTCATCATCCTTTTCTTGTCCATTAAACCCATACCTATACGCCCCACTACTATAACCCCTATTTGCCATTGCGCTGCCAAAGGGATAATAGTCGTTTATTGTAGTGATTTCAGGCTCAAAAACAATGCCCATTGGCCCCATTATATAAACCTTTTTATCGCTTACTGTTACCAATACATTGCCCAAATGATTGCTCAATTCATAGCTTTTTAAACCTAAGTTTCTAAGGCATTTGTTATTGGTGTACCATGCAGGGTTATAGGTAATGCTCTTGTATAATGTGTCTATGCGGTTGTCTAGACCCAATCGGCTACTGCCATACATAGAATGCTCTGTGGCTATTAGCATCAATTCGTTTGCGTTGTTTGTATATTTTGTATAGTTTGCCATGCTGTTACCCTGCGCATCACGAAGGTAATAATAAGTTTTGATATTTAAGCCATTTGCTGGAATAACTTTTTTCCACAAGCGTTGCCCTGTAGCATCATATCCAAATTCTAAATTTGGTTTTGGACTGCCATTTGTACTTGTAATTTTTTTAATTTTGCCATACACAGTCCATTCTATATTGGCTATCTGCTCGGCATTGTCTCGTTTTAAATTACCAAGCTCATCGTAGCCATAATTGTTGGCGGTATTTACATTGGGCGTTACCAATGGGTTTATAGGCACATTGTTAAAAACTGCACCTTGGTCGTCTATGTCATCTGTGTAATTTGTAGGGTTTGTAGCATCGTTTACATGGTATAATCTATTGCTTAATAAATTACCCAATGTTGTTATAACTGCGCTTGTGTTATACCTGTAATCCATATTATCCATTTGCAACCCACTGTTGCCCCAGCGGTTTACATGCTGTATATTTCCCATTGCATCATAGCTAAAGTTTTCGTAATAATCAAGTGGGCTGCCACCTCCGCTCTGCCATTGATTGCCTGCTAAGCTTACATTAAAGAAACTTCTTGCCTCTATCAGCCTGTTCAATTGGTCGTATTTATAAGCATTGCCAAATGTTTCAGGATTAATGGTTTTGCTGGCATTGTATGCAGATGCTTGAGGCAAACAAGTTATACCAATTCAAGTTTTAAACTGGTCCAAACCATTTTAAAATCTTATCCCGAAATTTCGGGAGTAATGTTAGCCTCTCCGCCTTAGAAATTCTTTTTTATAAAATAAAAAAGCACCATTTCTTGAGCGGAGATATAGCTTGAAAATAAGACAATCAAGCGCAGTTATGATTTGACTATATTGAAAACATAATCGGTATTATTGCGCTTATTTATTTTAAAGATGTTGATGTGGCACAATTGCGGGACATTTTATAAATAAAAAAACCTAACAATCTATTTTTAAGATTGTTAGGTTTTTGTTTTGTGGAGCTGCAGGGATTCGAACCCTGGTCCGGAGTGGGAAATAAAGTTGCTTTCTACATGTTTATCTTTAATTGATTTTCGTGTTGATGTCTGCATAAAGATTGCGAACAAAAACCTTAGATCATGAAGTAATGCAATTGCGTATAACCACCACAAAAAGCATGCCCGAGCATGTCGAACACCGTATGCAAAGTCGGCTCAGACAGAGACCTTACCAGTGTATGGATTTGCGCAGTCTGAGACTAGGCAGCCATTGCGAAGTTATTTTCGCCTCTTATGGTTTTGAACATTGAGATTAAAGAGCCAACAAACAAAGCTCTACATGCTTACAATTTAGTTGCTCCACCCGTCAATTCCGGTCAGCCCCAATTTTGTTGTTTGCAAATTTAATGCTTTTTTAAGAATTAAACTGCAAAACTTTCGCCACATCCACAAGTGCGTTTGGCGTTTGGATTTATAAAATTGAATCCCTTGCCATTCAATCCATCCGAAAACTCAAGTTCTGTGCCTGCCAAATAAAGATAACTTTTTAGGTCGCAAACAATTTTAACGCCATTGCTTTCAAACTCTTGATCGCCCGGCTTAGATTCATTGTCAAAATCCAAATCATAGCTTAACCCACTGCAACCGCCTCCTTTAACAGAAACCCTAACAAAAAAGTCAGGGCCCATAGCGCCTTCGGTCATCAGTTGGGAAACTTTAGATTTTGCATGATCAGTTATTGATATTCCTGCTGACATTATTTATTTTTGATTTTTTAATTTTAGTTTTTTTATTTAAAAACTTGTTGTTGAAATTTTTAGATTAATTACATGATTTGGATTTAGTATTAACCAATACCCTAATTCCTAATCCCCTTATCCTATAAATTAATAATGTTTTTTATTGTCTTCTATTGGTGCTAAACCGTTTTTTGCTCTGTAATCGTTAATAGCAGATTTAATAGCATCTTCTGCCAAAACACTACAATGTATTTTAACGGGCGGCAAAGCCAACTCTTCTACAATGTCCATGTTGTCGATAGAAATTGCCTCATCAACACTTTTTCCTTTTAGCCATTCGGTAGCCAAAGAAGAAGAAGCTATAGCGCTGCCACAGCCAAATGTTTTGAATTTTGCATCTTTGATAATGCCTGTTACTTCGTCAACCTCAATTTGCAAACGCATCACATCTCCACACTCAGGCGCACCTACAAGGCCAGTGCCAACTTGTTTGCTTGATTTATCTAATGTGCCAATGTTTCTTGGGTTGGTATAATGATCGATTACTTTTTCTGAATATGCCATAATTTATTTTTGGTTTTTTATTTTTGGTTTTTTATTTTTTATTTTTTATTTTAATCTTCTTTAATAATTTTGATTTTATTTAATCTTGTTAATTAGTTTTGATTTTTTGACTTTATTTTAAACTTGTTAAATAGTTTTTGTTAATTTATTTTTAGTATAATTGGTTTTATTTATATTCTTTGTTTTATGTTTTTGTATTCTAACTAAGATCAAACTGCTAAAATTAAAAAATCAACACTAATGCTCCGCCCATTGAATAGATTTTAAATCAATACCTTCTTTAAACATCTCCCAAAGTGGACTCATTTCTCTTAATTTTAGAACAGCTTCTTTTACATGGTTAATTGCATAATCTATTTCTTCATCTGTTGTAAATCTGCTCAATCCAAATCGCAATGAAGAGTGGGCCAATTCATCATCCAAACCCAATGCTTTTAAAACATAACTTGGTTCAAGACTTGCACTCGTGCAGGCCGAACCTGACGAAACGGCTATGTTTTTTACCCCCATAATTAAGCCTTCGCCCTCAACATATTTGAAAGACATATTGGTTACATGAGGTAAGCGGTGTTCAGGATTGCCATTGATATAGGATTCTTCTAAAACCAAAAGTTCTTTTTCCAAATGGTTTCTCATTTTCGACAATCTTTCTGTATCATTTGCCATTTCTAGCCTACATAATTCACAAGCTTTGCCCAATCCAACAATACCAGGAACATTCAGTGTTCCGCTACGCATGCCTCTTTCGTGGCCTCCGCCATCCATCTGTGCAGTAACTTTAACTCTTGGGTTTTTTCTGCGAACATACAATGCGCCAATTCCTTTTGGCCCATACATTTTATGACCCGTAAAACTCAATAAATCGATATTGTCTGCAATAACATCAACAGGTATTTTCCCCACCGCCTGTGTTGCATCAGAATGAAATAATATGCCTTTAGATTTGCACAAAGCACCAATTTCTTTCATAGGTTGAACAACGCCAATTTCGTTATTTGCATACATTACGCTTATTAAAACTGTATTAGGTTTAATAGCAGCTTCAATTTGATCGAGGGTAATCATCCCTTTGTCATCTGTTTTTATGTATGTTATTTCAGCACCTAATTTTTCGATGTGTTTACAAGTGTCCAAAACAGCTTTATGCTCAGTTTCGAGGGTTATAAAATGGTTTCCTTTGGCTGCATACATCTCAAAAACACCTTTAATGGCTAAATTATTAGATTCTGTGGCACCGCTTGTGAAAATAATTTCTTTGGCATCGCAATTTAATAAGGCAGCAATTTGCTCACGGGCGTAATCAACGGCCTCTTCGGCTTTCCAACCAAAGGGATGGTTTCGGCTAGCAGCATTCCCGAAATTGTCAGTAAAATATGGCAACATTGCTTCCAAAACTCTAGGGTCCATTGGAGTAGTTGCATTGTTATCTAAGTATATTGGTAGTTTTAACATAATTCTTATTTAGACTAATTATAGACTGCAAATATACAATTTAAAACCCTTGAATGTATAGAATTTGTTTATAAGTAGATTTTAAAACAACAAACAACTAACATTGAGTGGTTTAAATGCCGTTTCTTGTAATTAAAATTCTTTTTGTTATCTAATTGATTTTTTTTCTTTGCCATTAAACACATAATTGTACTTGCTATTCAGGTCGCTACATTGACGCTTTGGCGTGGGGCTAACGAGGGTATTTGAGCGAGTTGCGGTTTTTAGGTGCATTTTAATAAGCGAATTTAGGGTTTTTTAAATTTTGGAAAGTTTCTAAATTTTACCAACTTGAATCAAATCCATTTCATATTAAAATTATTTTTAGTTTTTTATTAAAAAAAGACTTATCTTTGCTAAGTTACAAAAAAATAGATATGAATACTACATTTAAAATCCTATCGCTGATGCTTATCGTTTCTGTCGTTTCAATGGGCGGATGTCTTAAAAAACTTACTACCGCAAATTTTGACCACACAACAACAGGCGAAATTACAACCGAAGAAGTTGACAAAGCTGGTGAATTCTCAATTGGTGAAACCACACTTACATCAACACTTAAAGACGAATTAAACAAAAATAATACCGCAGCAAATTTGGTAGATGCTCTAAAATTAAGAAGTGCTGAAGTTTCAATTGCTGAAAATCAAACTTTGAAAAACTTTGACGCCATAGACAATGCTGAGTTATATATTTCAGCAGATAACCAACCTGAGGTTTTATTGGCTTCTGTTAATCCTGTGCAAAAAGACAAATCGACTATTTCTTTTGTTGTTAGCAATAACACAAACTTAATGAGCTATTTGAATGGCAACACATTTACTATTTCTATAAAAGGAAAAACCAACGGTCCTTTACAAGTTGTTAAATTGAATGTAAAAGCAATTTGGACAGTTACAGCAAGTGCAAAATAATTAGAAAAAATTTATATTTAAAAGCCGTTCAATTATTATTGAACGGCTTTTTTTATTTTAAAAGATGGGAGAATGATTTGCGCATTTTCGCCACTTTTGGGTCTATTACGGCCGTGCAGTATGAGTTTTTCTCTCTGTTTTCGTTATAGTAGTTTTGATGGTAATCTTCTGCAATATAAAAAACAGATGCAGATTTAACTTCTGTAACAATTGGGTCGCCAAAAACCTGGTCGTCTGTCAGTTTTTTTATAAAGTTTTCGGCTTGTGTTTTTTGGCTTTCGTTATGGTAATAAATGCCTGAGCGATATTGTGTGCCCCTGTCCCCGCCTTGTCTATTTAAAGTTGTGGGATCATGTAATGAGAAAAATACAGTTAATAATGTTTCGAAATCAATTTCGGTTTTATTATAAAATATTTGAATTGCTTCGGTATGTCCTGTGGCGCCTGAGCAAACTTGCTCATAACTTGGGTTGGCTCTTTTCCCATCTGTGTATCCACTCAAAACGGTGTCCACGCCTCTGAGTCTTCCAAATGTAGTTTCTAAACACCAAAAACAGCCGCCAGCTAAGGTTGCTATTTCTGTGTTTGCGGTGTCTTTTTTTATATTTTCTGGAATCATAGTTTTAGATTTTATTACGGTTTGGTTGCAGGCAATTACAAGAAACAAATTTAGGATTAAAAAGTTTAAGTTAAACATGAAATATTTTTATTTAGGAATTACAAATTTATGCTTATTTTTGAACAATGTATCTTAATTTTATCAAACTTATTTTTGGGTTAACCTTATTTGTATTTATATCTTGCAATAATAAACCGCAATCGCAACAAAAAACTTCTCAAAAAATTCCTGGTTATTATGAGCAATGGCTTTATATTAAAACCAATGGCACCAATATTTTACCAGAAATAAAAGACAAGTCTTCTTTATTAAATTCTAACAAAAGAAGTTCAAGTAATGCTATTCAACATTTAAAAGAATATGGTCCATTTAATACCTCTGGTAGATATAGGGCTATGATTATTGACAAACAGAATCCAAACCGATTTATAGTGGGTGGGGCAAGTGGCGGTATTTTTGTTTCAGAAAATAAAGGCGGCTCGTGGGCACCTATAAACGACCATTCTATTAATCCAAGTGTAACTTTCATGGATCAAAACACATTTACACCCAATATAATTTATTACTGCACGGGCGAAAGTACTGGCAATAGTGCCGATATTTTTGGGGCTGGAATTTTTAAATCTACCGATGGTGGCAAAACTTTTAATCAACTGCCTGCAACAAATAATAATAACTTTAGATTTAATTGGTCTTTAAAATGTTCATTGAAAGACACAAATACTCTTTTTGTGTCAACCAATAACACAGGTTTATGGCGCAGTGTAAACGCTGGTGCAACTTTCCAAAAAGTTCATAACACAAGCCTTCAGATTAATGATATTGAAGTTTTTACGGATGGATCCATAATGATTGCCATTAAGGGACAAGGTGTCTTCCGTTCAGAAACAGGTGATTTAAACTCTTTTACAAAAGTAAATTCGATTGTTTCAACATCTACGGCAAGGGGAGAATTGGCCTATTGCAAAAATTTTCCAAATGTGGTTTATGCAGCTATCTCTGGTCCCGACAATTCATACAATGGTGTTTTAAATCAATTTTATAAATCGAGCGATGGTGGAAAAACATTTGTTACTAAATCTAATCCCAATGGCATTGCAAATTTTGGTTTCACATGGTACACGCTAACAATGACTGTAAAAGACAATGACAGTAACTCGATTTTTATTGGTTCTGTAACAAATGCAGTTTCTAAAAATGGTGGTAATACATGGCAAAATGTAAATGAACAACATGCTGATAACCATATTGCTGTCAACTTCAATAATCAATTGTATGTAGGCAGCGATGGCGGAATGTGTGTTTACGATTGGTCAAACTTTCAAACTTTTACTTCTTTAAACAACGGTTTAAACATTACGCAAATATATGCAGGCGATGTTTCGCCTCACTCTATTGCTATTATGGGTGGCACTCAAGACAACGGCACAATTCAAGGATTGAATAACAACAAATTTTTTAATCCTATTTTTGGTGGTGATGGCGGCCATTGTTTTTATAATGCTCAAAAACAAAATTCTAGATATGTTTCTACTCAAAATGGTAATGTTAATTATGAGTTTGGTTCAATAAGCGACAATTTACCTACTAGTGATCAACGATGGTTTATTCATCCTTTTACCGTAAGTAAAACGCAAGGCAATTTGGTGCTTTACCCATCTTCACAAAATTTATATTTTAGTAAAGATAACGGTAATTCTTATAGTTTAATAAAAAGACTTACAGCAGGCAGACTGTTTTGTGCTACTATTTCAGACGATGCAAACCCGTCAGTTTTTTCTGGAGGAAGTGGCGTTTTGCTTTGTGCAGACTCTGTTTTAACCAATCCTAAAGTTGTTGAACTTAGAGGAATAGCGTTGCCTGTGGCACTTAGAATTTCTTTTATTGGCGCAGTTAAAGTGGTGCCGGGTTTTAGAGACAAAATATACCTTTCATTAAATAATATTTCTGATTCGGGAAGGGTTTATAAAGTTAGTAATGTGTTTGATAGTATTAAATATGAAAATATTTCGGGCGATTTGCCAATAGGGTTGCCTGTAAATTGGATTGAATGCGACCCTTTAAACCCAGAGAAGGTAATATTTGCAGGTACTGATTTTGGTCTTTATGTGTCAGAAAACGCAGGAAAAAATTGGATTAAAGATACAAGAGTGCCTTCCACAGTTGTTAGCTCAATAAAAGTTCATAATAATAAAAAAGATTTTTATGTATTTACACATGGCAGAGGTGTTTTTAGAGGGCAAATAAGAAACAATGCCATTTCAAACATTAATGAAGAAAGCAATAAAATTGAATTGTCTTTATTTCCCAATCCTGCAAAAAATAAGCTAAATGTGTTGGCCGATAAATTTAGCGCACCAAACTATAAAATATTTGACATAAATGGCAAAGTTGTTTCAGAAAATAAATTGCAGGTAATGGAAACCACAATAAATATTGAAAACCTGAATGCTGGGGTCTATTTTATAGAACTAAAAGAAAACAGTCAACAAGTGGTAAAAAAATTTATTGTAAACCGATAAATAATGTCTTCGCATCATATTGTTAGAGAAGCCCAAGAACCAGCCCTAATTATTGCAAATGGCGAAGATTGTTCGCAAGATTTAATGAATCAGTTGCTAGAATGGAGCCCAACTGTAATGGTTCTAGATGGTGCTTTAGAAAGGGTTTTGCAATTGGACATAAAAATTGACATTGTTTTGGGCGATTTTGATTTTCAAACGATTGATACAATTAAAGAGAAAATTCAGCCGCACTGCAAGGTGATTCATACCCCAAATCAAGATAAAACCGACCTTGAAAAAGGGATTGAATATTTAATAGAAAACGGACACAAAGCGGTGAATATTATTTGGGCAACTGGCAAAAGAAGCGATCACGCAATAAATAATTTAGCCATTTTGGCACGCTATTTTAATCAAATAAATCTGGTAATGTTGGATAATTATTCCAAAATATATCCCTTAAAATCTGGCTTTGCAAAATATTACGCCCAAAACATTTCTTTGTCTTTAATCCCTTTAAACAAGGTGGAAGCATTAAAAACCGAAAATTTGGTCTGGAACTTGAACCACGAAACAATAGAATTTCCTTATTCAACAAGCAGCAGCAACAGAGTGGCGGCAGATGGCATTGTTTACATTGAATTTAAAAGCGGCATTTTACTGATGATGGAATGTATAGATTAACTTTAAAAATAAACATATATTTGCCAAATGTCAATTTCGGTTGTTATAATTGTTAAAAACGAAGCAGAAAACCTTCAGAGATTTTTGCCAACTTTGGCTTGGGCAAATGAAATCCTAATTTTGGACGACCACAGCACAGACAACACAAAAGAGATAGTTGAGGCAAGCGGAGCGGTTGTTTTTCAACATCGGTTTGAATCGTTTGGCAAACAAAAACAAAAAGCCGTTTCTTTAGCAAAAAACGATTGGATTTTGAGCCTAGATGCAGATGAAATATTAACAGAAGCCCTATTGAACGAAATTCAGGCTTTGGATTTATCAAATACCCAAATCCATGCTTTTGAAATTCCACGAACACATGTTTTTTTAGGCAAAGTTTTTAAACATGGAAAAGAAAGCAACGATTTGATTGTTAGATTATTTAATAAAAAATATTGTAATTTTGATGATGCTGTGGTGCATGAAAAAGTGATTGTTAAAGGCAAGGCAGCAAAGCTCAGCCATCCTATTTTACATTACAGTTACAAGGATTTAGCCCATTATTTTCAAAAATTTAATACCTACACAACCCAAGGCGCCATTAAACTGCACAAAAAAGGAAAACAAAGGTCATTAACTTTATGTTTTTTGTCTTTTCCTGTCTATTTTTTTAAGCATTATTTCATCTATTTGAATTGCTTGAATGGATGGCAAGGTCTTGTTTGGAGCTATCTTTCAGCAGGTTATCATGTTGTCAAATATTTAAAGCTTTTTGAATTAAATAAAAAACTAAATTCTTAAATGTTACAAATTCATAAATTAATATTATATTTGAGCCTCAAAATATCAATAATAAAATGAAAAAATTAAATTTAGTATTCGGAACATTTTTAGCATTTACGATGCTATTAACTTTTACGGCTTGCGGTCCAAAAGACGCAAACATAAAGGAAGCAGTAGAAAAAGCAATTAGTGCGGAGATTGAAGGTGCTACGGTATCTGTAGAAAAAGGTGTTGTAACGATTTCGGGCATGTGTAAAGACGAAGCTTGCAACACAAAATGTATGGATGCAATTAAAGTCATTGAAGGTGTTAAAGAGGTTGTAAACAACTGCGAAGTTAAACCTGCGCCAACGCCAGAACCAACCATTTAAATTCCACAAGTTAGCACTGTTGAGCAGTCTGTTAAAGATGCTTTAAAAGATTTTCCTAATGTAACCTAAACCCTTTCTGACGGTGCAATTACATTGGGCGGTGAGGTAGAAAAAGCTAAACTAATTGTTTTAATGCAAAGTTTACAAGCACTTAACCTTAAAGTAGATTCAAAAGGATTAACAAAAAAATAAACGCAAAATGGCATTACAAGAAAAATACAAAGAAATAGTATAACAAGCAACTGCAAATAATGTTGCCGATCTAATTGTTAGCGAACAAAACAATGTTTTGTACATAAACGGCAATTCTGATGCGGTTACAAAAGCAAAACTTTGGAACACTTACAACAAAATTGACCCCGATTTTGCAACAGGAGATTTAGTTTTAAACATAGCCGCTCCCGACTTGGCAGCAGGCAGCAAACTTAAAGTTGTTACAACTAGCAGCAACCTAAATATTCGCTCTAAGCCAAGCACTGAAGGCAGCATTGTTGACAAGGCAGCACATCATGAAATTGTAACCCTTGTTGAACAAACAAATAACCAATGGTGGATGGTTAAGACAGACGATGGCGAGCAAGGCTATGCATTTACGCAATACATAACACAGGCTTAATAATCCCATTAATATCTTATTAAAAAAAAGTCGTTTGCTTTGCAAACGACTTTTTTTTATACCTTTGTGTCCTTCAAACAATGAAAACCAAAACAAACTTAATAGCCTCCTTTCTTTTTGCCCTTTTAATTAGCGGCATTATTATTTATCAACTAAGACAAAACAACGCCATGAAAGCCCCCCAAAACCCTTTTTACAACTACACACTCACGCAAGACAACGGACAGCAATTTGACCCAAATACACTTAAAGAAACGGTTTTTATTGTTTCATATTTTCAAACATGGTGCAGCGATTGCGTGAAAGAACAACCTGAACTGATGAAACTACAAAAACAATTTGCGGGCAAAAACTTTAAGATACTGATGGTAACAGATGAGTCTATGGATAAAATAAATGCTTTTAAACAAAAGTTTGGCGATGGGCTGAATATTTTCCAATTGAAAGAACCCATAAAAAGCATTGGTATTAAGCGTTTTCCAACCACCTATCTCATCAATAAAAAAGGCGAAGTGGTGGTTTCTAAAGTGGAAGGCATCAATTGGTTTACCCCAGAGATTGTGAAAACAATTGAGGATTTGTTGTAGGTTTTTAGTCCTATATATTTTATTGCCCTCCCCTTAAAAAAGCAATGCTTGCGCTAATGCGCTATGAGCAATTTCTTTACACCCATACTCGATTTTACAAAATACACGCCACTGGGCAAATCGCCAATGTCTATAATAGATTCTCCTGCGGGCAGGGTTGTTTTTAGCAACACCATACCCAGTGTGTTTATTATCTGTATTTCCGTTTCAGTTGAGGTGTTTATGGCAATGGTTTTGTCTGCTGGGTTGGGGAAAAGGGTAAACTGCGATATTTGAGCGTTGGCAAGTGAGGATTTTTGGGTCAACTTTCCTGTCATATAAATACAAGATTTGTTATTATTCCAATTCATATCTCTCAATATAATCATGGTGTCTGCGTTTCTAAAATCAGAAATTTCTAAACAATAAATTAAATCATTTCTTTCAAAATTTTGAACATTGGTTAGCAAATGGCTTCTGCTAAAAATAACACTATCGCCTGGCACAATTGGACTGTTTGGTGAATAATAATAATCATTTGGTGTTGGCGCAAAGGCATGGTAGCTTACATTAAAGAAAAAACCTGGAAAAAAGGTGTCATATCCAATATTTTTGACACTAATTTTAACATCAAAAACACGCCCTTGGAAGCAAGTGTCGCCTGTTTTTGGAGTAATAAAACGAGTGGTTAAATCGAAAAACCTATACTTTTTTGGAATGAATGGAGTGCCATAAAGACGCCTTCTAAAGTTTGCAAAATAATTTTTTATGGAACCTTTCGGAACCCCTCTCTCATTGATAAAATTTTGTTTATCACGATTTAAAAAACGAAAAGTGTTTTTTACATAATGATTGTTTTGATTAGCACTATCATGGGAAAAATAACTATACTCATAGTCGATACTGTCATTAGGCAAAATCATTTTATTGACTGGAAATAAATAACCAAAAGGGCTGTAAAACACATTGGGCCCCTGCAAATTAATCTGAAAGGTATCAAAAGTAAATACAGTATCTTTACTCGCATTATATATTCTTACATTGAATTTCACCTCGCAAGGTGAATAAATGATTGAATGTTGTTCAGGCGATAATATTTTATAGTTAATTACAATCACTCTATCTGCCCTCTGGGCAGATAGAGTGATTGTAAAAGTGCAAAAAAGTAGCAAAAACAAAGACCGTTTCATAGGTTTATTGATTTAGAACAATGCGTTTAAAAACAACGGATTGTTTGGTGTGAATTTTTACAAGATAGTGTCCGTTAGCAAAACCCGACATATCAAAGGATGAAACATTAGACGATTGAAGCAATTGCCCCATGGCATTAAAAACTTCTACTCGCTCAATTGTTGCATCCGATTTGTTTTCTATTGAAAAAATACCGCTCGTTGGGTTAGGATACAAATTTATTTGGTTAAACAATTCTAAATCATTGACAGATGTGTTTTTTACAAGTTTGAGTTTAATGACACTTGTATTGGACACTCCAATATTATCGATTGTCTCATATATAATGTCATCTCGAAAGCCTCCGATTACTTTCGCATTAATATAAAAACTAAAATTATTATTGTCCTCCCAATTGTATAAAGGCAAATAGTAATTATCAATGATAATTGAATCGCCTGGACTTATATTTGCGTTAGGCTGAAACACGGTTAAACGATTTTCTTTATCTTTATTGCTTTGAACAAAAAACGAATCATTGGTTTGAATGGTATCAGGACCATGATTTTTTAGAGAATATATAACTTTAATTTTCCCAGGCGACACAGCTTGAGTGTTTGGCGCAGGTGATAGAATTCTCACTCCTAAATCAATCACTCTTTTAAATTGAGCATTTATTGACAAAGATGATAACACAAAAATATAAAATAGTGCTTTTTTCATAATATATAAATTTTAATCTTGCTCGGGATTATAACTACCACAAGAGCAACAAATTTTCAAAGGAGAATTGATTGTTAGATTTGGACAGTTGTTTGGATTAGGATAACAAGGTTCTATGGTTGCTTTAATATTGAAGTTTAAACAACAGCCAGCAATCCAACCATTGGGAAGTCCACAAGAAGTTTGATTGCAATAATCGGTCATTGGAACATTAAAGGGTGGTTTTTCATTTGTAGTAGCATCATGTTTCCATCCTGGTGGCAGTCCAACATTTACAGGACCAATGTAAGTTATTTCATAATCAATAACATCATCACATAATCCATCAATATTCCAATCTATATCATAGGTTGGGGAGTTGAATAAAATACAATTACCATTGGGACCTTTAAAAGTTACTTTAGGTTCTACAAACTTTAGTCTAACTTTCTGAGCACTATTCCCAAAGGTGCCTCCATTATTATTTGGAATAATTACATATTCATTTTTATCTGTTGGAAAATAAAAACTATTATTCATATTAACTGTACTAACAAAAACTAGTTCTTCCAATCCGGTCACAGGATTAATTACTGGATAAGTTACATCAAAGTCAACAATATCTAAAGGATTGTTTGAGCTAAAAAATAATGTTCTATCGCTGTTAATCATATTATAAGTAATTTCTCCTGTTAGTGAACCATCGACTCTTTGATAACAATTAGTTATTGTTGCAACTCCAAAAGGCTGTTGCGCCTTGACTATAAATGATGAAAAAAGGATGATTAATAATGCAAAGTTCTTTAGAAAATTGCTCTGTGCTCTGTGCTCTGTGCTCTGTGCTCTGTGCTCTGTGCTCTGTGCTCTGTGCTCTGTGCTCTGTGCTCTGTGCT
>JBDNIM010000211.1:0-3846 GCA_041688295.1 Bacteroidia bacterium | reverse complement strand
AGTAAAACGCAGTATTTAAACTAGAAATTGGAAACAAAGGGAAGCAACAGCCCAGGTAAAAAAAATAAAAAAACGCATCAATGCTCAATGGCATTGCCACAATCCTTGCAAAACTTAGCAGAGTGCTCGTGACCCTCGCTTAAGCAATTGGGACAAGTTTTGGTGTATTTGTGTTTAAGGCTTTGCGAAAACATCTCGAACCCAACAATACCCGTAGGCACCGTAATTACGGCATAGCCCAAAATCATTATCAAAGAAGCCAAAATTTTTCCTAGTGGTGTGGTTGGTGAAATGTCGCCATATCCAACTGTTGTAATTGTTACAATGGCCCAATAAATACTTTCTGGAATGCTCTTAAATCCACTGTTTGTTGGCGATTCGATAGCATACATTAGCGAGCCAAGGACGCACACAGACAAAAACAGAAAGAAGAAAAACACCATGATTTTCCTTCTGCTTCTGCTAAAAGAAGCCAGTAAAATTTGACTTTCTTTCACATAGTTTGTTAGCTTCAAAATTCTAAACATGCGGAGCAATCGCAGCAACCTTAACACCGAAACATATTGTGTGCCAGAGATAAATAAACTAATATAAGTGGGTAATAAAGACAACAAATCTATGACCCCAAAAAACGAAAAAACATACTTAAAAGGCTTGCTCAAACACCATATACGCAACACATACTCTATTGTAAAAATTAATGTAACAAACAGCTCTACATAATAAAAATAATAGAAGTAATTCTTTTTAATACTCGGCAAGGTTTCCAAAATTGTCACTAAAACACCCGCCATAATCGTTAGCATCAGCACCACATCAAACATTTTACCCTCCTTGGTTTCGGCCTCAAAAATTATTTCGTAAACCCTTTTCTTATGCTTGGAAAACTTTGTTTTATCAATACCTACTTTCATCGATACAAATATAGTATTTAGTTGATAGTTAATTGGGTTTTAGTTAATTGTTATAAATATTTAGTGAATCTTTTCCTTTCTTTTGATGCTTTCGAAGGCAATTGAAATACAAAATAAAAGCTACTTAGAAAAAGTGCTTGTATTTTTTGTTAATATCAATTAGTTTAAATTTGTAATCATGAAAACCATTTTGTTTTGCTTGCTCTTGTTTCCTTTATTGACAATTGCGCAGCGAAAAAACACAACGACCATGTTGGATTCAGTTTTTATTCAAACAAAAGACAGGGCAGCTTTTTTGCATGTTAAAAAAACCGTTTTAAGCAACTCTTTTCCAAACCAATGAAAAGATTTTATAAGTTATAGGAATGGTGTTCTGTTAAAAGAAATTCATTTTAATTTGTAAGGGCTCGATACTTTTAAAAAGCAAATAATATTTTACAAGAACAAAACATTTAAGTCTGAAATTGCCTATAAAAACACTTTTTATCATGGCATAAGAACAACCTATTATGAAGATGGCGTTGCTATTAGGACGAAAATGAAATTGCGTGTAACATTTGGTTTAGATGAATAACCCCATTTTTAATCCCATAGTTAAAATTTTGGGGGAATGATTTACAAAGAAATATTGAAACCTATAATAGCTGAAACAAAAAAAGCTGTAAATTAATTACAGCTTTTTTTACAAACTTATTATTACAAATTAACTACTCTACAATAAATTTTATGCTTTCGCCATTTGAAGCTGTTAGAACATATATTCCTTTTGCCCAACTACTTACATCCAAAGTGGTTTCTTTGTTTGAAAATAAATTTAGCTCAGATATTTTAGAACCTTTCATATCAAAGATTGAACAATTTATATTGCAAGCAAATTTATTTCGAGCAAAAAAAGACACTTCCCAAATACAGTGTTTAAACTAATAAACAACTGATTAATTGGGATTGGATTAGTGGGAATTTGTTTCAACCTTTGATGGTTTTGTAGTAATAGTCTTTATAACCCATTCCCCCCAAAAACCAAACCCCACAAAAAAACCTGCCAAAGGCAGGTTCTTTTTATTATGGACTTTTGTTCACTAAATAACTGTTATTGAATATTCACCATCGGGTGTTCCCAATGGGGCAATTGTGTTGCTAATATTCAAAAACTGTGGCACAATGCCCGGCAAAGCAAGGTTAGAAAGTGTAACTGCAAGGCTGTCGCCAGAATTTAGGTCTAGACCAGAAGGGCAAGGCAGCCCTGCCATGTCGCTGGAGCAAAACCTTAACGGAAAATCGCCCGTGTTGCTAATTGTTAAAACCGTTGTTGGCAATAAATTCGGGATTACAATATTGAGCGTAGCTCCACTAACAATTGTTCCATTATATTCATTGGATGGGGGAGGAGGCGTGCCGCCATCGCCTCCCCAAGGCAACAAGAAATATTGATATTGACCATAATTGTTATAATAAATTGTTTTGCCGGCATTGCAAAGTCTGCGACAGGTTTCCCAAGTTGTGTTTAGCAACAAAACCCTGTCGTTGGCAGCGTGGCTGCGCTGACCTTTGCTTAGCTCTTGAGTAGAATTAATGGCTTTTAGTTCGGTTGCAAGTGTAAATATATTTGCAATTTTGGGAGCAGTAAAACCTTTGGCAATCAGCAGTGGTTCAAATTTTGTGCATGTTTCATGCAAATCGAACATAAATTGAATCATTTTTTCGTGGCTGCGCCTAGATGTGTCATAGTCATTGTAGCCAAACTCGTTCCAAGCACCTGGCTTATTAGGGAAAGTTTGTTCTATATAGTATTTAGAAAGTTGGAAGGCATCTCTGCATTCTTTCATTTTATCTTCCACATCCATTGTGTTTTGCGCCAAAACATCAATCAGCTGATTGTCTGAACTAAAGTTTTGTGTATCTGTTATTTGCCCCAAAAAAGCAATTAGAAAGGCGGCTGTAATTTCAGGGTCAAAATCTGTAAAATCGGTAAGATTGGTTTGAACTACGGTGTGAATGGTTTGCGAAAACTGCAATAAATTGGCATCATCGGTAGAAAATTGGCGGATAATTTGATTTGGATTTGTCATGATTGAAATGAATTAAAATTGTTGAACTGTTTTTTATTTTTAAATTATAATTATAACGGTGAATAATTGTTTTTTATTGTGCTAAATTTAAAAAGCCTTTGTTTTTTTTACAAAACAGAATCCATAAAATCCAAAAATATGAGTAAAATAAGGGCTTGCGGCTTTGAAAAAAAAACACGCAAACCAGAAAACTCTGACTACAAACCTATAAAGCCTGTCTGCGCAGGTAAAAAGCGCGTGTGCGTAAGTGAAAAGTATGTCTGCGGGGTTAAAAAGGGAGTGCGCGCTACTAAAAAGCCTCTTTGCGCAATTGAAAAGTATGTGTGCGCCATTAAAAAGCAAATGTGCGGGGTTGAAAAGATGTTTTCCGCTGACGGAAAACATCTTTTTAGGGGCGGAAAATGTCTTTTTACCTACGACAAGATGCTTTTTAACCCCGCAGATGTGCTTTTTAGGTGCGGCAAGCCGCTTTTTACCCACGCACCTGTGCTTTTCAGAGGCGCAAGGGTGCTTTTTAGTATTTTAGCGCTTGTTTTTGGTGACGCATGTGTGGTTTTTGCCTGTGGAGCTTTGCTTTTCAGTGGCGGAAGGATGGTTTTTAAAGGGGGAAGCTATAATTGCAGCAAAGGAGCTTTGTTATTAATACAGAAACAATCGCTTATTATGGTGTTGTTGATGATGAATAACTTTTACTAATCCTAACCAAACACATGTATCTAAAGTTATATACTTCATTTATTGTTTACTTTCTCAATGATTGTCGTGTTATAGGGTTTCTGCTAACGGCAGTCCGTCCAAATATTCCACAAACATACTTAAACAGACGGATACTTACCTTTAAAATTTTCCAACCATGCAATTCT
>JBDNIM010000022.1:0-2677 GCA_041688295.1 Bacteroidia bacterium | reverse complement strand
TTTTGAACCCCTGCGCTATTGGGCAAGAAATAAACCCAACAGCAGTGCAGAAGTTGATTTTGTGATTGAAAATAATGGAGAAATTATACCCATAGAAGTAAAATCTGGCACAGCGGGTAAATTGCGCAGTTTGCATTTAATGTTAGCAGAAAATTTGAATATAGAACGAGGATTGGTTTTAGCAAATACAAAATTTGGAAGTGAAGCAAAAATAAAATTTATGCCTATTTATAATGCGGAATTTATAGGGCAAAATGAGTTAAAAAACCAATAATTTGGAATTAAAACCGGATATACTTTCAATATAGTCCAATTTCCACTGCGCTTGATTCTCCTTTTTTAAAATATTAGAATAAGAAAAAAAACAGAAAATAATCCGCAATCAAAAATTTAATTTCTAAAATCAAACTTCAAAAAACAAAAATAAATATATTTTATTTCAAAACCAAAAGCGCCACAGTTTCCACATGATGTGTGTTAGGAAACATATCCACTGCTTGAATTTTCTCCACCTTGTATTTTTCTATTAACAAAGCAATGTCTCGTGCTTGGGTGGCTGAATTGCAACTAATATAAACAATTTTTTGTGGTTCAACTTCCAGTATTTTTTTCACAACATCGGGGTGCATGCCGTCTCGTGGCGGGTCAGTAATAATAACATCTGGCTTGCCGTGTTCGGCAATTAAAGCATCGTTTAATACCAATTTCATATCGCCAGCATAAAAAATAGCGTTCTCTATTTGATTGATTTCTGCATTTTCTTTAGCATCCTTTATGGCTGTTTCCACATACTCTATACCAACTATTTTTCTACAACTTTTTGCAACAAATAAAGCAATACTGCCCGTGCCTGTGTATAAATCATAAACAATATCGGTAGGTTTTAGCGCTGCAAAATTTCTTGCAATGCTGTATAAATTATACGCTTGTTTGCTATTGGTTTGAAAAAAAGATTGTGGTCTGATTTTAAATTTCAAATCTTCGATTGTTTCTTTAAGGTATCCATTTCCAAAAACGGTATGCACTTGCAAATCGCTCCACGAATCGTTCTTTTTCTCATTGATAACATAACACCATTCAACAATCTCTGTAAACTTATCCTTCAAAACATTGAACATTTCAATGGCTGGCTCGCTATTATTTTCACCAACAATTAAAACCAGCATCCATTCGTTCTTCGTATTTTTGCGCAACATAAGGTTCCTTAAATAACCCTCCTGCGCTCTCAAATCATAAAAAGACAAACCCTTATCAACCCCATAAATTTTCACTTCTTCTCTAATTTCGTTGGCAATGGAAGGCGCCAAATGACATTCTTTTAAATCCAAAATCTTATCAAACATCCCCGGTTTATGAAATCCAAGGGCAGGAATCCGTTGCGGATCATTTTTATCAAAATGCTCTTCCCAAGCTTTGTTGCTAAAAGTAAACTCAAGCTTATTGCGATATTCATACTGATTTTCGCAACCCAAAATTGGCAAATAAACCTCCGCTTCCGTTTTTCCAATCCGTTTTAAATCCTCAAAAACCTGCTTATCCTTAAAAGCCAATTGATATTCATAACCCAAGTGTTGCCATTTACAGCCGCCACATTTTCCAAAATGTTGGCATCTAGGTTCCACTCTTTTATCCGAAGGACTCACAATTTTTTCAATCGTAGCCTCTGCAAACGAAGCTTTTTGTTTAACAACCCTAATATCCAAAATATCGCCAGGTGCAGCATAAGGAATAAAAATTATTTTTCCATCATGCTTAGCAATTGCTTTGCCTTCGGCCGCAGCATCTACAACCTCAATACCCTCTAAAACAAAGGGCTGACTCTTTTTTTTCGACAATTTAAAAAACTTTTAGTTGTTCAAATACTTATTAATAATTCCATTAAACTCATCCTTTTCTCTGTAACCAGGATAAGAATCAATTGCCTTATTATTCGCAAAATCTTTCCAAAAAAATGTATTAGGATAGCCAGAATTTCTAGAACCTTTATTCAAAAAACTCAACAACTGATCAGATGAAAGCGTTTCTCCGTTCACTAAATGCGAGCCATTTACCTCCGGATTAAACTTCACAGCCACCGCATATTGATTCATTTTTGCAATAATATCAGCATTAGCATAAGTTTCTTTGTCCATTACCTTACACCAATAACACCAGTCCGTGTAAACATCCACAACCAATATTTTCTTCTCTTTTTGCGCCTTCGCAATCCCCTCACTCATTGTGTGCCACTTAATTTCATTCGCAGCAACAACAACTGTTTCAGCAGGTTTAACCTTCGTTTTTTTCTTAGGTTTTGGTTGTGCAACACTCGTAAAAGCAAGAATCCCAACAACTACAAAACTAAAAAATGATAGATAAATAATTTTTTTTAACATGATATAAATTTCAATTCACAAATATAAATCAAAATTCAAGCCAAAAATGAAAAACTTGCTAATTTTTAATTCTTAATTGAATATTAATAAGAAGCCACTTTCTGCACTCTACTAAATAATTTCGAATGACGAATTCATAATTATGAATAAAGTAGGAAGAATTAAGACAGAAGCAGCAAGTTTTTATTATGACTTACAACTATTAACTTACGACTATTAAAACCCCTTAATTCTTAAAAAATGTATTTCATCAACTCAAAACCGCTTTTCACAAAACACATTGAATTATCTTTTGGCGTAGG
>JBDNIM010000210.1:0-1753 GCA_041688295.1 Bacteroidia bacterium | reverse complement strand
TTTATTGCTTGTTGCAAAACCAACACCCGTACCAAAATCTTTTAATTGTCGTGATCCAATATTGCTAGTCATTATTAAAACAGTGTTTCTAAAATCTACTTTTCGGCCAAGGCTGTCTGTAATAAATCCTTCGTCTAATATTTGCAACATGATATTAAAAACATCAGGATGCGCTTTTTCTACTTCATCAAATAAAACAACGGAATAAGGTTTTCTTCTCACTTTTTCTGTAAGCAAACCGCCTTCTTCATACCCAACATATCCTGGAGGCGCACCCACCAATCTGCTGATTGCAAATTTTTCCATAAACTCGCTCATATCAATTCTAATTAAAGATTCGTTGTTATCAAACATATATTCGCTCAAAGCTTTTGCAAGTTCCGTTTTTCCAACGCCCGTAGGCCCTAAAAATATGAAAGATCCAATTGGTTTATTAGGGTCTTTTAGTCCGGCCCTTGTTCTTTGAATGGCTTTCGAAAGTTTTTCAATGGCTTTGTCTTGTCCAATTACTCTCTTTTTTAAATCTTCTGCCATGTTCAGCAGTTTTTTGCCCTCGCTTTGCCCAATTCTGTTAACAGGAATGCCTGTCATCATTGCAATTACTTCAGCAACATTTTCTTCTGTGACTGTGTATCTATTGTTCCCAGTTTCATTTTCCCATATAAGTTTCGCTTCGTCAAGCTCATTAATCAATTTTTTCTCCTTATCTCTTAATCTAGCGGCTTCCTCATATTTTTGAGTTTTAACAACATTGATTTTTTCAATTTTAATGGCTTCAATTTGATTTTCTAAATCGATAATTATTTGTGGAACATTAATATTTGTAATATGAACCCTTGCGCCCACTTCATCTAAAACATCAATTGCTTTATCTGGCAAATTTCTGTCCGTTATGTAACGGTTGCTCATTTTTACACAAGCCAAAATCGCTTCTGGCGTGTAGGTTACATTATGGTGGTCTTCATATTTTTGTTTAATATTGTTTAAAATCTCGATAGATTCATCTTGTGAAGCTGGTTCAATAATAACCATTTGAAACCTACGCTCTAAAGCACCATCTTTTTCAATATATTGACGGTATTCGTCCAAAGTTGTTGCACCAATACATTGCACTTCGCCTCTTGCCAAAGCGGGTTTAAACATGTTGCTTGCATCCAAACTTCCACTTGCTCCGCCTGCTCCAACAATGGTGTGAATTTCATCTATAAACAAAATAACATCATCGGCTTTTTCCAATTCAGACATAATGGCTTTCATGCGTTCCTCAAATTGTCCTCTGTATTTTGTACCCGCCACCAAAGAAGCCAAATCTAAGGTAACCACTCTTTTATTGAACAATACGCGTGAAACCTTTCTTTGAATAATTCTTAGGGCTAAACCTTCGGCAATGGCCGTTTTTCCAACACCTGGTTCGCCAATTAAAATAGGATTGTTCTTTTTTCTTCTGGATAAAATCTGAGAAACCCTCTCAATTTCTTTTTCTCTGCCAACAATGGGGTCAAGTTTGTCGCTTTCGGCTAGTTTTGTTAAATCTCTTCCAAAATTATCTAAAACGGGGGTAGTCGATTTAGGGTTCTTCTTTTTAATTTCTTCAATTTTTTTGTCCTCATTCATTTCCGAAGCGTCATCATCCAAGGAATCAAAAGGCAATTTTGGATTTCTACCAATGCTGTCATCATCGGTTAGGGTTTGTTTGAAAAAATCGTAAGTAATGCCATATTGACCTAAAACCTGTGTTGCCAAATTGTCTTCA
>JBDNIM010000209.1:0-5295 GCA_041688295.1 Bacteroidia bacterium | reverse complement strand
TTTACCTTTGCTTTTTAAAATCAATTTACAATTGCTTCGTCTAAAAGTACTTTTTCTCTTTTTTTTATATTTTAGTTTTTTTTAAAGGCTCAACAAAGCTATATTATTAACCTAGAAAAGCAGATTACATTGCCATCCAACGCCATATATGACATTATGGAAGACAACAAAGGCTATATCTGGATGACAGGAAATACAGGGCTTTTAAAATACGATGCCACAAAATTTACAAATTATAGATGCGATGCACAGTCGTCTTTGTCGGGCAGTTGTATTCAGCAAGATAAATATAACAGAATTTGGTACGAAAATTTTGATGGGTATTTATATTACATAGAAAACGAAATTTTAAAACCCCTTAAACCAAAAAATTTGCATGATCATATTCTCTATGGCTTACTTGACAATTCTTTAATAACAGTGCAAAAAAACGGATTTGACATTTATGATTTAAAGACCCTTGAATATAAAAAGACAATTTTTAATAAAATAGAAAAAAATGCCTATACTGCTTTCAATGATAAAAATTTCTATCTGATTGAAAACAACAAATTATGGGCTATGAATAGCGATTTAATATTAAAGCAATTTCATTATTTTGACAACAACAAAGAGTTTTTAAAACAAATATACGCTTCCGACAAATTCGTTTTTGTAGTTGCTAGAAACAATGAATCTGAATTGCTATATGTTTTTGACCAAGACCTAAATTTTATAAAAACCGTTCCAATAACGGGGCCAAAATCAATCAATAATATTTCATTAATAAATCAAAAAATATGGATTAGCTCTTCAAGTGGTGCTTTTTCTTTTGATTTTAATAATCCAACTAGTTTGCCTAATGTGGTGTTGAAAAACACAAATGTTTCGAAGGTGATTAAAGACCGGTACAATAACTATTGGATTAGTAGCACGGCCAAAGGCATAACTATTTTGCCAGAAAATACCTATTCTTTTTATCCTTTGCCCACCCAAGAGAACAACAGATTTATAGACAATGAAACGGGGTTTTATATCGCAACAAACAAAGGGATGCTTTATGATTATAATATAAATACACAAAAAATCAATAACCTTTATCAAACGGATAATCAAACAGAAATTTATTACTTGGCAAAAGATAAAAAGTTGCAAAATATTTTTTTATCTGCCTATGGGTTTGCTAAAATTTCTACATCCAATTTTGATATTCATAAATATCAATTTGCGGTAAAAAAAACAGTACAAATAGATGAACACACACAAGCTTTGGCTTCTAGCGGTTTAGTGGCTTTTTACCAACCAGAAAAAAACAAAGTCAATTCTTCTGAAATTCTGATGAATTATATACAATCTCAATCTGTTCAAGTAAATGAAAATATTACCGAAATTGATGGTAATATTAGGGCTAAAACACTTGCATATTCTTTAGCAGATAATGCCATATATTATTCGGGCAACAAAGGTTTATTTAGCTTTTCTACCACTGATTTTATAAAAAAAGAAATTAAATTTAAAGGGCAATCTTTTTTTGCAACCGAAATAGCGGTAGGCAGTCGTTATAAATATTTATTAAACACAAAAGGTAATTTGTACCAAATGGATAATAATGCAAGTTTTAAGCTTATCAATTATTTATTTAAATGCAATGAAAAAGAAATTTCCTTTTTTAAAGAATGCAATGGTTTTAGTTTAATAGTTGCGGATAATAAATTTTTTGTACTCAATTTAAATTCAGATTCTATCCGATTAATACAATTGCCTGTATTAACTTCAGAAATTAAAGATGTTGCTCTAAAAAGCAATATTTTATACCTACTTGTAAACGATGGCATATTAAAAGTGGATTTGTTTTATAATAGGAAAAATCAAATTAATTACCCATTTTATATTAGCGATTTTAAAGTAAATAATAAATCTACAAATATTAAAAATGATATTGAATTAAGCTATAACGAAAATAATATAAGTATTCATTGTGCATATCTAAATTATATTTTTTGTAGTTCACAAACTATTTATTATTCTATCAATAATCAAGCATGGCAAGTATTAAATGCGAAAGATAAAATAATCCAATTTGCATCTTTGAACGCTGGCAATTATCAAATCAAATTCAAAATTGATGAAACCATTCAAAATCAAGTATTAAATTTTAAAATAAACCGGCCATTCTGGCTTAGGTGGTGGTTTTTAGCATTGTGCGTATTACTAGGAGTTTGTATCATTATTTTATACAATAGGTGGAGAACAGCGATACACGATAAGCAAATAACATTATTAGAGGAAAAAGTTATTTTAGAGCAAAGTCTTGGCAAATCTATACTTACCTCTATAAAAAGCCAAATGAATCCTCATTTTTTTTACAATGCTCTAAATACCATACAAGCATATATTTTTACAAACGACAAAAAAAACGCAAGCTCTTATTTAGCGAAATTTTCTAAATTAACCCGTATGATTTTAGAAATGTCTGAGAAGGAAACCATTTCTATACAAAATGAAATAGAAGCTCTAAAATTATATTTGGAATTAGAAAAAATGAGATTTGAAGAAGATTTTAATTTTGTAATTGAGGTACAAAATTCCGTGGATATTGATATGATAAAAATACCTTCTATGCTAGTTCAGCCCTATACTGAAAATGCGGTAAAGCATGGGCTTATGCATGCCAAAGGCGAAAAGCAATGCTAATCAAACTTCTTTTTCATCCAATTCGAACCAAAAAAGATTAGATATTTTGAATCAAAATAGAACCACCAAACTATCTGTGTCAATACAAGATTTAAACTCAGAAAATATAGAGCAACCGGGTACTATTGTAACCCTTACTATACCCATAAATTAAAAAAAAAGATAAAATGAAAGCGATAATTATAGATGACGAAAAAATGGCTCGCACGCTATTAGAGGGTATGTTGAATGAATATAACAAAGATATTACTGTAGCCGAAACCTGCAGCGACCTAGCAAGTGGCGTATTGGCCATTAGAAAACACAAGCCCGATATTGTTTTTTTAGATATAGAAATGCCTGGGCATAGTGGTTTAGAAATACTCAATTTTTTTGGTGAAGATGAAATCAATTTCTCCATAGTTTTTATTACTGCTTATAACCAATATGCACTACAAGCATTTAAACTTTCTGCCGTAGATTATTTACTAAAACCCATAGAGGCGGAAGACTTAGATGCAGCAATTGCAAAATGTAAGAAAGGTAAAACCCATCAAAATTTAGCCATTTTAAAAGAAAACTTGGCGAACCCAGGCAATCAAAAAATTGCAATACCTACGCTTACTTCTACCAAATTTATAGAAACCAAAGACATTGTATATTTTAAAGCGGAAGGTGCTTATACCAAAATATTATTAAAGGGCGGAAGCGAACTTTTGGTAAGCAAGGGGCTTAAAAGATTTGAAGAGTCTTTGGCCATGAATAAAGATTTTTTTAGAAGCCATAAATCATACTTAGTAAATATAAATTTTATAACAGAACACATTAAATCTAATGGTGGTTCCTTAATTTTAGAGAACCAATACGAAGTAGGCCTAAGCGCAGATAAAGTTGCCGAACTGCACGAGTTAATGAATTGGGTAAACCCTTAAAATAACCAACACAGGATTTCATAAAGCCAAAATTGGGTTTTGTAAAACCAATGGATTTTTGGGTTTTATAAGTTGCAAATTTGTATCATAATTTAAATAAATATATAAAAAAAATGAAACGATTAATTATCACAATTTGCGCTTTAACCATCTATGGAAGCGTAACCGCCCAAAGTTTTTTAGAGAAAAAATTAGCAAAACTTCAAGCTGCTGCCACTAGCAGAGGTTACGCTAAAAGCGACTATGAAGAAGCGGCAAAAGACAGTGCCAGCAATTTTTTAGACGGAAAAGAAATCTTAAAAGACAGCCGAAACCTCAGTGGCATTTATTATTCTAAAACGCCAATTTATGCCGCTACAGAAGGAGATAAAGCAAAAGTATTAAAAAAGTTTTTAGTTAACTACAAAGAAACTCCATCTAGCGACAACCGGATTGACATTTATAACCAATACTCGTATGAAACGGATAACAATGCTAAATATGTAGTGCCTGCAACTTTTGTATCTGGCACCCTTCCGCCAAGCGATGGCATTATGACCTCTAACGCAGTTGGTTCTTTATTCCTGGGAAGCTCAAATTACGAGGCTAGAAAATATGTGTATCTCTCTAATGGTTATAAAAAAGATTTACAAAACAATGTGATACCTGATGGAGAAAGTAGTGCTAGTTGGCACAATAGTTTTGTTGAAATAGAGTCTGGTATAATTTTGATAGGTAATGTTTATGTATATTCAGATAATGGTCAAATCAATAAAGAAAAATTTGATATTAGTAGAAAGTACCATGAGCTAACAGTTTTATATAAACCAGGTAAAGAAGCTTTGGCAGCAAAATATACTAGAGAATACTGCTGGGATCAGTTAGTCATATATTGGAAAAAATTTGGTGAAGCCAGCGAAAAAGCAGGCTACCGTTTTACATTAGCATCCCCAAGCCCAGCAGGAATTATACCTGAGCACCAAAAAATGAGAGATGTTGCAGGCAAACTTTTCGAAGAGGCAGCCAAAGCAAAAGGGTACCCTATTAAAGTACTATATGTTTATAGTGCACAAAGAGGTCCTTACTTTGATGCTATTAAAAGTATTAGAGCTGTTGGCGCAGTGCCTATGCAAGTAAATATTGGTCGTTCAGTAGATTTTTATGTAGTATTTGAAAATCTAAAACCAGCAGAAATGAAACCCAACCCATGGTACGCCCCCAACAAATATGGTTATACCTCAATAGCTGTTGGCGAAAACATGAGAGACGACTTATACAACATCAATGAGTTTACAGGTGTATATTACTTACCCGTATTCTCAGGTCCATTTTGGTTAGATGCCTCAGAAAATGCTATGAAATTTAAAGGCAAATAAACAAATCCACATAACTTTTACAAAAAGCCCCCAGTCAATCAAGATTGGGGGCTTTTTTGTAAATTTATCAAAACAATCCTAAATACCACTCTCCTATATTGAGAGTTTAGTTAAAGTTTTTGTTTCCACTACAGAAATTCTTCAGAATTTAGATTTACTTTCCTGAACTTGTTTAAAATGAGAGATTTATTTATATTTGCAGAGGCGATGCAAAGTAATTAGTCGTCCCTTAAAAAGCACATAAAACTTTATAAGTCAACTAATTGTGCATAAATTGTTTGTTATTTATCTGCAAGATTCGTTATTTTTACAACATAATCCTTGCAAATAATTTAACATGATAGCGAAGCAAAAAC
>JBDNIM010000208.1:0-5401 GCA_041688295.1 Bacteroidia bacterium | reverse complement strand
TTTTGTTCAACAAAAAATAAGATATACTGGGTTAACTTTGAATTACAAATTATGAAAAAAATTATATTGATAATCTCAGCTTTTCTGCATCTTAACATAAATGCACAACTAATCACAACTTTTAAAGACAGTGGGATAGTATTCTCTAATGACCTAACTTCAAACGAAGAAAATATTTATATTATAGGAAACTATAAAGGTCAAGTGCATTTAAACAATGAAACATTAAAAGAAAATGAGTTTAATACGCCTTTCTTAATTAAATATTCTATTCAAACAAACCAAAGTTTAAACATTTCACCTATTCAAAATATTAATGGTTTTGCTGAATTCAAATCAATCAAAATAATTTCCGACAAAATTATAATTTCTTGTATTTTTTCAAATTTAGCTTTAATAAATGGAGATACCGTAGGAAAAAATAATGAATGGAATAATGTAATTATTGCTTTAAATTTAACTGACTCGGTACTTTGGCATTATCATTCAATTATTCCAATCAATAAATCAAATAATATTTATATAAGTAATGGGAATATACTAGGAGTTGAAACAACAAATTTCGAACAATTAGTGTTTTACAAATTAAATTCAGAAACAGGAGAAAAGGATTGGAATACATTTATTTGTCAAAACGAAACTTACTTAAATTATGATTTCGATGAAGATAACTATTATTTAATCACAAAGAACTCTAATTTTAAAAAATACACTATTAACAAAAACAATGGTCAAATAATTTCAACTGTGACATTTAAAGTTTCTCATCAAAATATAATGTCTTTTTTCTCAACAAATAATTATATTTATATATAGAATAGTGGGTCAACTAACTTAAAATATGGTTCAATAAAAAATGAGACTACTAAAAATTTAATGAATTCCAATTTTATTTATCATCTAAATTTATGTAAACATAAAGATAGTATTTATACTTTTGTTGGATATTTTAACACCCAAATAATCTTTAATGATAGTATTTATATAGAAACAGAAAACTCAAATAGTTTTTTATTCAATTTTAATTCTAATAATAATGAAATTGTTTATTTTGAACAATTGCCATATAAAAACATCTTTTATGCCCACTTTGTTAATGATTCATCATTATATTTTATAAGTAATTATGTTGATGAAGTTGATTATAACAAAAGGTCCTTAAGTATAAATAAATTAAATAATGAAAGTAAGTTACATACTTTTAAATTAAAGACCATTTCAAAGAATAATAAACAAAGTGAAAGTACTTCTAATTTCAATAGTATTTTTGTTTATCCAAATATAAATCAAGGTGATGTCATTAAAGTTTGTTGCTTTAATAAAATAGATGAAAAAATAGACTTTGAACTTTTTACAATTGACAATAAAAACATCTCTGTAAATTCATATAAAAACAACTCTGTTTTTGATATTGTTCCAATCTCTCAAATAAAGTCAGGTGTTTATTATTTAAAGGTCTTTATTCAAAATAAAGAGATTAGAAATATTAAAATCATAATTTCTAATTAAATTATTTTCAATAATAAGCCTAATTTAATCTACCTTAATAAACTTGAACGATTGTTTTTGCAAACCACTTTCAACATGGATGAAATAAACACCTGAAGGCAATGATTTAATATTAATTTCTGTATTATTGTTGCTTTCTCCTTTCAACACCAAAACCCCGATGCTGTTCATAATCTCGAATGATAGTTTTTGGTTTTCTTTGGTGTTATAACAATTTTAATTTTAAATGCCAGCCAGCTCCGCCTTAAAAATTGTTTTTTATTAAATAAAAAAGTACAATTTATTGAACGGAGATATAGCTTGAAAATAGGACAATCAAGGGAAGTGGTCATTGGACTATATTGAAAGCATATTCGGTATAATTGCATTTCTAAAGATAAGTTTTGCTGACAGAACCCCAAGATCGCCTTGCACTTTTAAAATGGTGTTTAAACCAAAATCTAAATTTAAAGTGCTTTTCTCAAACATGTTGCCTGTGTTTATCAAAGTGCTAACACGGGGGTTTATGCTCATGCCAAAGAAATTAATATTATTGCGTTTTAAAGGGACACAAAAAAGCGGTGTTTCCAACTCTCCCGTAAAATTACCAATGCCATTAAAAAGACTATGAATGGCCAAAAAAGTGTCCTTTCTGGAAGCAATAATTGCTGTGCTGATACTCAAACGGGTGTTTCCCACATAGTCAGTGGCTAAACTATTGCTAATGCCCGCAGTTTGCCCTTGTGTTGGCATACTCACCTGTGTCATTCTGCTTTTTAAACTATCTTGCTTGAAATCGAAAAAATGGTGTTTTAGGGGTTGGGCAGATATTGTTAGTGAAGCAAACAAAAATAGAATGATTGGACGCACAACAATAATATTTTACATACTAATTTACTCAATTATAATTATTTTTCGATGATATTACAAAGTAATCCGTTTTTTGGGTTGGTTTTTAAAATTTCAAATTTCAAATCGCTACAAATGCCATTTATTTCATTATTGAAACTTGAATAAGAAAATATGTATTCATCATCAATGTAAATGTTAAAATCTTTAGAATAGGTTTTTCGTATATACTTTTGTAAAATATTGTCCTTAAAATAAAATTCGGTATCTTCATTATAAAACAAGCAAGTGTCATTCCTATAAAATTTCTTATTTACTTTATAAAAATTAGTGTTTTTTGTCTTTTTGTTTTGAAAATTTGTTTTGCAAAACTTTTCTAATTTTTTTGAATTTTCAAAGTAGTCTGATTCAAAAAAAACATAATAAGGAGCATAAAAGTCTAGTTTTTTGTAACTTGTTTTAAAGTATCTTGATGTAGTGATAATACTGTCGTTTTTCGGGATAATATTTCTATGAATTTCAAAAGTTGTATCGTTTGAAACACAAATGTAAGCGTTATTCTGACGATTATTAGAATTATAAAAACAAAATAAATTATTTGAATCTTTAAATAAAAAACTATTCGTATTTATCAATCTTGATATATTGTTTTGCATTTCTGTATGTTTATGTAAAACTTGAACAGTAATTTTATTTATACTATGAATTTTTTCTAGATGCTTTTTATGAACATTTTCTAATGTATTATTTTTATAAGAAAAACTACTAATAACCAAAATTATTAGTAGTTTTAATTTTTTAATTGTAGATAACACCATTTCAGGAAATACTATTAGCATTAGCATTAACAATAATAATTGATAAATTATATGTTATAGAATTATTTGAATTTGTTAACACATTAAAATTTTGAGCATTGACATTAATACCTAAAAACATTAGGAAAGAAAAAGCGATTGATTGAATTAATTTTTTCATTTTTGATTTTTTTGATTTTTTATTTTTTTTTGCCCACTCTTACCATTTTCAGCTAACCGGGTTTCGGGGTCGGGTGAGCTGCAGTCTCTTTCGCCTTTCAACGGGAACAAATTAAATAATAAGGTTTCATCCGTCAAATATAGTATTTTTATTCTAAAATTAACTTTTCAAATAATGAAACGCCATTTTCAAGTTCTATTTTTACGGTATAAAAACCAGATGAATATAGACCTAAATTTAGTTCGTTATTCTCTAATTTGTAGCTGCCAACCATTTGCCCGTTAATGCCAAAAAGTGAGATGGTATTTATTTTTTCGGCACACTCAAAACTAAGTTTTCCTTTGCTCGGATTAGGATAAATTCTTATTTTAGTGGGATTGATTTCCTTAATACTTGAAAAGTTTTCCATGCTATAATAGCCATTCATTTTGGCCCAGCCAATCGTTTGTTTTTTATTAATGAAAGAAACATCTTTTATTTCTACAATACTAGTGGGTAAGTATAAATTTGCGAAAAATTCTGTGTAGGATGGTTGAAAACTATTAAGAATAATAATATAGCCAATACCTTCTGTGGTGAGTATTTTATATGGCAACCTATTTGGCTCTAAAACTATAAATATCATATAATCATCTATACCTAGGTTAAATTTAGTATTGTTTACATAAACGAAAGTGCCAGGTTCTCTAAAACTAACAACAAAAGAACTGTCATTAAACACATTGATTAGTCTTGTTTGCATAAATTCGGCTTGAAATATAAAATGCGATTTATAAGACAAATTGTCTTTGTCTAGATAAAAAACCACTTCGTTATGCAAACGGTTCTCTTCATATCGAACACCATTCAATTTAAAAAACCGAACATTAGACCTGAAAGGAAATACAATGCCTTTGCTATTTATTTTAATATCATCCCAAGCCAAGATATTGGAAGAAGAGTCTTCTATGGCAAGATATTTATTAAGCGTCAAGTTGTTTAAATTAATTTTTATCAAAACAACATCATTTAGTTTATCTCCATCAAAAAAAAGGGATGAATAACTTTTGTTTTCTATTTGCAATGAATCATATCCACTTAAAAAGTATATGAAATTATCCTGTTTTTTTGCATTAGAAATAAAGTATGGATTGGTGGCTTCAAAAATATAATTGTAGTTTATTAGGGCGCCAGTTTTAGAAATTTCATAAGCAATATAAGTGCTAATCAATGTGTCTTTTAAAAAATCTGCATTATCAATTTTTGTAGCCCCTCTCATGTAACCACCAACAACGATGTTGTTAGCGCTATTAACTGTGTATGAGTTAATAGATAGCTTGTTAGAGAATGCTTGATTCTCTTTGAATTCTCCAATTTTTGTTAAAGTTGGGTTGCTGCCATCAAGCGCTGTTATAAACAATGCAATGCATTTATTGTTGTTGCCATTGCTTAAAGAAAGTCCACCAATGTTTAAATCAACACCATCAAAATCAATTCTTAATAAAATAGAATTCCCATCAATTTCTATTGAATTAAAAGTAATTAAATCAAACGAGTATGTTCTTAAAATATTCTTGTTTATATCTGTAAAAACGATTAATGTATATGGATTATTTGTAATTTTAAAGCAGGTGTCGGCAATAAAAACAGAGTCGCTTACATAAAAATTGTAAACATATCCACTGCTTGTTTTTAATATATTTATTGGGATAGAATTTTCTCCAGAATAAGAAGCTACCAATTCCTTTAATTTTACCTGCGAATTAACATTCCTTGCTAATAAACAAATAATTAATAACAAGCTATTTTTAACTACATTTTTAAATTTCATAATACATTAATCTTCTTTACAAAAATAATAATAATTTTAGGGTTTTAAATAATATTTATACCATCAATTCCACCCTCTAATATATCTGCGGTGTCAAATTCAAATCCGCTTATGTCGAATTCTGAGAATCCGTCATAATTAGTCGTCCCTTAAAAAGCACATAAAACTTTATAAGTCAACTAATTGTGCATAAATTGTTTGTTATTTATCTGCAAGATTCGTTATTTTTACAACATAATCCTTGCAAATAATTTAACATGATAGCGAAGCAAAAAC